>JAZQVF010000225.1:0-12152 GCA_045631675.1 Candidatus Stercoripulliclostridium sp. | reverse complement strand
TAAAGAAGAACCTTCGCAAGCGTTCATAAGAAAGTTAGTTTAGGAAAATTCTACTAAAGATAAAACCCCAAAAGATTTCTTTTGGGGTTTATTTTTTAACGTCATAATAAAATTAAAGCGCAGTTAAAACTGCGCTTTTTGTTGCTTAGGATACATATTTAATGCTTTTATGATTTGCTAAAGATTTATATTACCTAAAGCATCCAACACGTAGTTTGCAAGTTCGTTACCCTTTAAGGTTAGAAGTTTTTCCATCCACTTCTCACCTGGTTTAATTCTTAGCAAGTTGTATATCTCGTAGTTCAAGCCTTGCGGTGGCACGGGCAATGAATTAAGGGCGTACACACATTCAACTATAAGTTTGAAGTTATTGTGTACGAGATAGGCAGTTTTAAGTTCATCGTTTAGCGCTAAACTTGCAGTCAACTTTTCCTTTAACGCTTGCATCTTGTGAGCAAGGAAAGCCTTTCTCTCATCACTAACTTTATAACTTTCAAGCACTCTTTTTGCAAAACCGACTACGTCGTTTAATTTGCCTTCTTCATCAACGATTATCCTTCCATGGGTATAGAGATAAGCACTGCTCGGCTCCCTTATTAGGCGCTCTTTAACGCCGTCTAAACGGTTATAATGCGTTTCAATAGGAATGCCGTCAATAACTTCTTCAACCACCTTTTCTTCTGGATATAGCACTATTATATCAAGGTCGGAGTACTCCGTTTCAGTACCCCGTGCAAGCGAGCCGGTGATAAAAATTCCTTCCACCCTATTATCTTCTTTTAAACTATTAACTTTGTTTTCAAACACTTCGTGTATTTTCATAAAGTACACTCCTTATTCGTTGATTTAATTGTACCAAAATAGTTTGAATAAATCTATAGGTTTTAACAATTTTCCATTCTTACCGTTAAAAAAAAGCAGGCGTTTAGCCTGCTCTTTTCTATCATTGTCGCTTACGCAATTGCACCCTTGAGTGCAGATTTAATTTGAGAGATAAAGAGTAATACCGGACCACAAATTAACTTTATTGCAAAAATCAATAACCTTAGCGCCCACGATACGAATAGTGGCACGAAGAAGGGAATAAAACTTGTAAGTACGCATATTACCCAATAGGTCTTACTCTTATGGAATCCTATTATTTTGTAGGCAAACAAGTCTACCTTTCCAAACACTAAGTTGTTTATACTTCTTCCATCTATGCCGATAGTACGCTTGTTCATTTGATAGCAATATATTAGGAAGAAGATTATAAACAATCCAATGGTGCCTATGCTTGCTACAAATTCAACGAGGTCAAGCAAAATTTCCACTATACTTTCCACTTGGGTAGGAATGAATTTATCGTTATAAAGATAAATGTTTTCGGGTCTTATATTTAATTCTGTAACGTAAACGAAAAGTTCGTTTAGCATACCTGCAATAAAATATGCAAGTACGCAAAATAAGGCTACGTTTGCTAATACTTTAAAAACTCTAAATACTTTTATCATATTAGTTTTCCTCCCCAAAAACGTTTACGTCATCGGTATTGTATACCTGTGTAGAATTTATGTCGGTACCCGTATTATTATAATAATAACTACCGTCGGTATGGTCACACGTAGGCGTTCCAACTATACTATTAGCCCTGTATTTAATTCCGTCTTCAAACACAATAGCATAATCATAATATCCTTCCGGCCTATTTGAATTGTCGTAAGAACAATTGTAGATGGTACCATGTCCTACGATATAGGTGTCATCCTTACCCTTAGTAAGTCCCTTAAAGTCTGGAATAGTGTAATAGTCGCACATATCACCGGCAAGAGCGCCTACGATACCACCTACTCTTGCATACCCAATGTCACCATAAGGGCCATAGTTATCGCCTTCTTTCATAACGAAATAAGAGTTAACGAGTTTACATTTTTCAACCAATCCTCCGTTAACGCCCGCAAAAGCGCCCGTATAGGTTGAGATTGAATAGGAGTCGTTGGTAACGTTTATAAGCACGTTTTCAAAGGTTAAGTTTCTAATTTCGCCCTCTGCACCTATTACCTTAAATAGACCATAGCACTATTGTGGTAGTCTTCTTTCAGCAAAGTTGCTCGGCTTTACCTTTCCGTTTGCAACAAAGTTCTTAACTACGTGTCCTTGTCCGTCAAACGTTCCGTTGAAGAATCTCGTTTTGCCAAAATATTTCATTTCTTCGCCTTCAAAGTCAATGTCTTCAGTTAGAACGAAACTGCCTTTTTGGGCTCCTGGAGCGCGAACTATGAGTGCAAATTCTTCGGCATTTGAAATTTCATAAGTCTTTTGTGATGCACTATACATACCTACCGCACCAACGATAAGCATAAGGGATACTATGAAGTAGGTTAAGATTGCACTTGTTTGTGCTTTGTTCAAACCTCTTGTGGTTAGTTTGTCAATTTTCTTTCTATAAGCCTCACGAGCCGCACTTACACTACCGAATGCATATAAGAATGCACCTGTTGCTACAACGGCAATTATCGCAGTTACCCAACCGTAATGTATTGCACTAAATACCTTTTCAGGGTTAAGGAAAATTTGTACTTCAACGTAAATAAGCGCAAGGCAAATGAAGGTGCTTATGAGTTTTAATACGCCCTTCCCTAAGTTAGAAAGGTAATATCTTGAGCCACCCACGTCGCCTACTGCCTTCCTTTCCTTGAACTCTTCTTTTGCTTTCTTTTCCTTTGCCGTGTTTGCTGCAAAATCCGTAGCGAATATACGCAAATATCTATCGTATTGTTCATCGGTTGCAGAGTTCTTTGCATTTATGTAAGATTGTAGTTGAGTGAGTTGTCTTTGCTTTCTTTCACTCTTGTTACCACCGAACTTTTGGTGAATTTCAAAGTCGTTAGCACACTTGGTTTCGCACTTTACCTTACCCCAGAATGCTTCAGAGTCGGTTTGGTCAATCTTTAAGAGTTCATCGTACCAGAATTCACCGTCTTTGAAGTTGCTCTCTTCAGTAAAGGTTTCCGCTACCTTAAAGGTGATATCTCTTAAAAGTACGTTTTCTTCAAGATGCTTGTATGCACTCATCAAAATAGTCATAAGTGCAGGAACTGCTTTTGCATTATTTCTTGCTTGGAAAAGTACCATATCAAGCACTTTTACGTAAATGGGGCTTTCAATGGGTGGAATCTTAATTGCTTCCGTCTTAGTCTTTAATACTTTTGCATCACAACCGAGTTTGTAAAGTTTTTGACAAACTTCAATTGCTTCTTTTTCGTTTGCATAGTTCTTTTTATAAAGACCTTCCTTTTCAACGCGATCCTTTGCCTCTTCACGAGTAATGCCTTGCGTTTCCCTTATAGCATCAATTACTTGCTTTTTGGTGATTGCTTCTCCACCATCGTCCGTTCTTACCACTTCAAATTCAAGTTCAAGACCGAATTCATCAAGGAATACTTCACAAGTATCTTCTGCATCCCATTCATCGTGGAATACTCTTAATACGTTGTTATCCTTTAAGAACGTTTCAATTCTCTTTTTCGTGATAGAACTATCGCCTAACCTAATTTTTTCAATTAGCGCGGTCTTAATTGGGTCGTCTTTTAGGTTTGCAACCTTGCCATCTGCTAAGCCGTTTCTAATTTCTTCTGCCCTTTGTTCAAGTTCAGGGAAGGATACTTTGTAGCAAGGCATTACTACGTTGAATACGTCGTAACCTTTGGTTGCAGCCTCATCTCTTTCGTTCTTATCAATAATTACAAGTCTTTCAAGAAGTTCTCCGTTTGATAGTTCTGCTATCTTCTTTTTAGAACTATCTTCACTTTCTTCAGGTACGCTAATTTTAACTGCCTTAGAGGTAATATCCGTAGTTCCGAGCCTACTTGAGAGAAGTTTTAGATAGATTTCAGAATTTCTCTTTTGTCCTGCTAAAATTTCAAAATACTTGGTAGCAAGTTTGTATTGTCCATATTGCCACAATTCCGTACCATAGAAATTAATGAATGCAAGCGTTTCCGTCTTAACTTCTTCAATGAACATCTTAGTTGCTTGTTCATAAATGATTTCAGCAGTCTTCGTATCGCCCTCTTGAACGTACTTAGCACACATATTGCCAAGAACTTTAAGAAGTTGCTTTATGCGATCTGCATCTAAGAAATCTACAACGAAGTTGTAGAGCGTTTCACATTGTGCCCAAGATACGTTTGCGATATTGAATGCTTGTAGGAACAAGTCAATGATATAATAACCAAGTTCTGTAGATGCCTTTTCTTTTAGAAGAACGCTACCTATTTCATCAAACACCTTTTTCTTCGCTTTCAAAACTTGCATAGGTACTTCTTCATCAGTTGAGGCTTTGATATTAGCCTTAAAGAGTCCCCACCATGCCTTTTCGCAGTTGGCGTTTCTTGAAATAATATTGTTAAAGTCGTCTTGAGCAAGTCCCCATTTCTTGCGTTGAAGTCTATTTTCACCTTCTGCAAGGTCTCTTTCTTCGGTGGGGCTTATCTTGATGGATACCTTATCTTGTGAACCACCTATGGTAACGCGAGGTGAACTTGCATAACCGAATTCTTCATCTTCATGGAAATCGGTGTTAACCTTTTTGGTGGATATTAAAGATGCTAAACCCTTAGATGACTTTACAAGGGGTTGAATTTTCCTTTCAAGTTTTTCTAAGTATTTGCCATCATAGCAGTCAATATTAGGCATTTGGCGATTAGCAAGGGCGCCAGGCAACCACATATGCTTTTCAAATACGTAGATAAGAGAATTTGATGCCTTTGCCTTTTTATCTATTTGATATAGATATCTTCTCCATTCGTTTTGTACCCATTGAGCAGTAATATTCTTTTCACTAAAACCAACGAGTATCATAACCATTGAAGTGTTTAACGCCTTCAAAATTCTTGGCTCGTATTTTTCACCTTCTATACCCGTGTCCTTACCGATTGATACGGGGGAGAAGAATACGTTATACTTATCCTTTAAGTAGTCGTATATTTCGTAAGCCTTTCTATACTCGTCGGTATCAACCATCTTTTCTCTACCGTCTGAAAGTACCATTTCGCTCTTCTTGAAAGAAATGAAGATATCGTATGGCTTTTCTTTCTTCATAAGTTCAAAGAATGCCTTCAAAAGAGCATCTAATTCAGCACCCTTTTCTTGGTAACGGCGAAGGTCGTCATCGTTTGTTGCATACTTGCAAGCACTTAGATAATGCTCGTCTTTCAAGATGCTGTGATGGTCGCTTCCTGGATAACTGAAGAAAGTGGGCTTATACTTACCTTCTTCTTCCACGTAAACGACACCATATTTGATAAGGAGCATTTGCCAATGCGCTTCACTATTTTCGCGTTGCGTTCTTAATAGCTCTTCACAAATTTCTTCTGCCTTAATAAATTCACGCATTTGACGTAAACTTATAAGTTCTTTGATTTCCTCGTTGTATCCCTCAATTTTGCCGTGATATACGGTACCACAATACTTACAAACGAATCCGCCCTGCCTATTGGATACCAACTCACCTGCACATTGTAAGCAACGAGACATTGCTACTACTTCACTCATGTTATCTCTCCTATATTTTTCGGACTATTTATTGTTTTCGTCCGTCCACTCCATTAATTTTTCTATATCTGCTCTTTGAACAGAAGATCTAATTTCTTCAAGGGCTTTGTCAAAGTCTTCTGCTACGATGCTCTTTACTCCCGTCTTAACACCACGAATTATAGAAATTTCTTCAATCTTATCAAGAAGATTGGTAATATCCGAGCAGTTAAAACCTTCCGTCTTTTCCACTATTTCTTCATAAGGGATATCAGCGCTTACGCTAACAACACCCTTTTCCATAATCTTAGCAAATCTACTTTCAATTATGTAGTTTCTTGCACTACTATCGGGAAGTCCTACGTAAATTCTCGTGCCAAATCTACCCGGTCTTATGAAAGCACTATCAATATCCCAAGGCTTGTTGGTTGCAGCAACCAAGAACAAAATGTTGCCGGTATCCTTGCCGTAACTCTCTATGCCTTGTAATTGTGCAAGAAACTCGGAGCGTAATTGCTTAGCGTATTGTGAGCGTGTATTTTTGGGAGAAATGGAATCCATTTCATCAAAATATATTACTGCACAAGGGAATTGCCTTGCTTGTTGGAACAACGCCTTGATTGCCTTTTCCGATTGTCCAGCACCTTGATGCAAAAGGTCAGATGGTTTTACTGAGCAGAACTTTGCGCCTATCTCGTTTGCAATGGCGGCGGCTATCATAGTTTTGCCCGTTCCGGGAGGTCCGTAAAGAAGAAGTCCGCCGCCACTCTTCTTAACGTATCCCTTAAATGCATCTGCATTCTTTAAGGGTAGTAATACCTTAATATTAACGGCTTCCTTAACCTCTTCTAAACCTGCTACGTCATCAAAAGTTATGGTGGGAAGACTATCCCAGTCAAACTTAAATTCCGAGTCAAAAATAGCGCCGTTTTCAAGCACTTTTTCTTCAGGCGTGCTCCTTTCTTCTAATACCACAACGTTCTCTTCAACCTTTGCTTTCTTGCTCTTGTCTATCTTAGGAAGGTCTAAGTCCTCAGCAGTAATGGTAGTGAGTTCTTCATCACTTGCATTTTTAAGACCTACTATTCTTCTTGATTGACGAGTAATTATGCCTTCAAAAAGGTTTCTTACGTCACGACCGTTTGCAAACTCGCTCGTGCGATAGGCATAAAGGTCTTTAAGATACTCCTTAACCATTGCGCGAGCATCGGGCGTGAGTTTGTATTGATTTTTCTTTGCAAGTCCTTCAAAAATATTAAATAGTTCACTTGCGTTATAGTCTTCAAACTTAATAAAGGTATTAAATCTTGAACGAAGTCCTTGGTTGGAGCGAATAAAGTTTTCAATCGGCTCTTCGTAACCTGCTGCGATTACTACTAAATCATCACGATTGTCTTCCATATACTTTAGCATAGTATCAATGGCTTCTTGACCGAATTCTCCACCTAAAGTAAGGGAATATGCCTCGTCAATAAAAAGCACTCCACCTTTTGCTTTCTTTAATACTTCTTGCGTTTTAATTGCAGTTTGTCCTACGTAGCCTGCCACCATATCGGGTTTTGAAACTTCCACAAGGTGACCCTCTGAAACGATACCGAGTGCGCAGTAGATTTCTGCCATTATACGTGCAACGGTGGTTTTACCTGTACCGGGATTTCCTGAAAATACCATGTGATAGGTAACGTCCGGCACGGCAAAGCCCCTTTCTTCTCTCTTTTTGAAGGCTTGAATTTGGTCAACCCAAGCGTTAACTTGTTGCTTTACCTTTTGTAGTCCTTCAAGTGCGTTGAGTTTGGAAAGCGCCTCTTCTAACGATACCTTCTTTTGTACCCTTGGCTTACTTTCTTCTTGAGCCTTTTCAACGTTTGAAGTGGGCAATGCTTTTGCTACGTCAATTAAGTTTTGAGCGCGAGAAAACCTTACATTTTGCATTTCTCCTTTGCTTTCTTTTGCAAGTTTTATCATTTGCTCTGCTGCAAGCAAATAGAATTTTTTAGCATTGAAGAAATCCTTGTTTTCCTGACAAAGTTTTGCTTTCTTGAGATATATCTCAAAAGTTTGATAAATTAGTTCCGTATTTGCCATTTTAAATTAAATGCCCATTTGCTTTTTTAACGCTTCAAGTTCACTTTCAATGGATGCACTTTCTTCCATTTCTCCACCGATTTGAGCAATCATTAGTTTTTCAATTTCTTCGTTGTCTGCTTGAGTGCTCATTGATGAACTGCCTGATTCAAAAGCCGATTGTGTGTTATCCATAAAGTTTTCAAGGTTCATGGTTTGAATTTCTTGTGCAACCATTGCTTCTGCAAATTGCTTTTCTACCTTCTTGAAATCCTTTTCCTTAGAAAGTTTTACCATATCCTTGCTAAGTGAACTCATACCCTTTAAGAATTCGGTGGTCATTACGGTCATATCCTTCATTTGAGAAGTGATTTCAAAATTGAGTTTCATTTCATAAACTCTCTTTTGTTGAGCCATAGTCATCTTTAGACCACTTAAAGCAAGATTATATTGAGCCTCTAAGCCCCTTTCCTTTGCTTCCTTGCCTGCTCTTAGGTATACTTCTTTTTGCTCTTCAAGTTTTTGTATTTGCTTGTTCATTGAGTTTATGGTTTGCTTGATGAGCATTCTCTTTTCTATCTCTTTGTTTCTTCCAAACGCCATTTTATTTACCTACCATATTTTCTAAATCTTCCACACTTGGTACTGCTACTTCTTCAGGGAAAGTTACGTCACCGAGCATATCTTCCGTTTCAAACATTGCAAGAAGTTCGGCGTCTTGAGATTTTGCTCCGTATATTTCATCGTTACCAAAATATGACTCTTCCACGCTTCTAAACACTTCGTCTGCAGAAGTAAGTACGTTTTCTGCTTCCACTCTCGTGTTGAGCGCTTTGTTTAAAAATACTGCAAGTCCCTTTTGATCTGAAAGGAGTTTTGCAAGTGGTAGTTTGGAATTATTCTTAAAGAATCCGTTGTCGTCAATTGCTCTTTTCAACTTGTTGAGAAGTTGAATATTATACATAAGATAGGTTGCCCTTTGAATGTTTGCTTGACGGTCTGCCTTTATGGAATTTATCTTCTTTGCGATAAAAACACGCATATCGTTGCTCTTTTCCGCCTTACCTTTTGCCATAAGAGCATCAATTTTAGATTGCGTAGACATAATATCCGTTTCAAGGTCGGAAAGTTCTCTTTCCAAACTGCAAATGGAGTCTACAACTTCTTCTCTCGTTAATTTGTCGTATTTGCTTTTAAAAGGCCACATAGTTACCTCGCTAAATAAGTGCTTTTCTTTCTGCTATCTTGAGTTTCAACTCTCTAATGATACCACTAATTTTGTTTTGAGCCTTATCGCCCTCTTTTGCCTTAACGAGTTCAATTTTTAGGTCGTCAATAAGGTTTCTAATTTTCTTGTCAAGGTCGTATGCTCTTGAGTCTACTAAGGGAATAATATACTTAACTTCTTCTTGAAGTTTCTTTAATTCTTCCACCATTTCTTCAGTAGCAATAGAGATTAGGCTTTGAAGTGTGCCTGCATTCTTTTCAATTAATTCTCTATCGTTAAAATTCTTTTGAGCGTTGGTTTTTCTTTTAAAAAGACACATACTATTACCCCCTAAGATTATAGTTTCTTACCGCAAGAACTGCAGAATTTTTGTGATGAAGTTACTTCAGCGCCACAATCGGGACAAACGTTTTTCTTGTTGCCGAGTTTATTGCCACAATTGGGGCAGAATGCACTGGTGTTTTCTACGCTATGACCACAATTGGGGCAGAATGCTGCACCTTTTCCGGCCTTTGCGCCTACAGAGTCGTAGTAAGCCTTTCTATCTTCCTTTGAAAGATTGAGAACGTACTTTTCACGATCCCATTGTTTGTCATCAAGTCTTTCAAGTTCCTTGAAACCTTCTTTTGCCTTTTCTTCAATAATCTTTCTTTCAAGAACGGTTTCAACCTTACCCTTATCTTCTTCACTAATGCTGAATGCTTCAATGATGAAGTCAACGAGTTCAATACCCCAACTGCGTGAGAACTTGTCGGCAAGTTCTTTGCCTACGAGTTGAGCAATCTTTCTTCTGTTGGTATCAAAACCGTCGTATGAAATGTTGTTTTCTGCTACTACGTTAAGGAATACGTCTGCGAAAGCGTCAACGACTTCTGCTCTAAATCTTTGAGTGAAATCTTCAAGATCAAATTCCTTTCTTGCGCCTACTACCTTGCGGAAGAATTGTTCACAATTGGAAATGTTGATGCCGAATTGTCCTCTTGCACCAAGTGAAACTACCTTTGCACTAAGTGGGTCTCTGTAGGTAAGTTTGCTTGCAGTACCCCAATAGATGATAACGGAAGTTTCTTTGGGCATATAGATTACTTCAACAGAATAGCCCTTTTTCCAATCTTTTGCCTCTGCCTTGTTGTCAAAAACGTCGTAGTGGCCACTCTTGTAGAAACGGCAATCACTACCACCCTTAATGATAAGAGCGTTGTGAGTAAACGGAACTTCAATTTTTGCATCTTTCGTAGTGATGATATCGTTTACTCTAACGAAAAGCACTTTGTTGTCGTTAACACTTGCGTTGCAAAGGTTTTGTTCAAATTTGATAATTTGATCTTTACTAAATAAGCCCATAAGTCCTCCAAAAATTGGTTGTTTTTTTGTAGAATTTTGTCAATTCAATTAATTTTATCACGCGTACGCGTATATGTCAATACGCATATTTAATATATCTTTAATATATTACCCACCTTTTTCCGTTATGCAGGCGCAAAACCGAAAAAAAGAGCAGAAGAATATTCTTCTGCCCTTCTTAATGAAACTTTTATCTTATAGGTTGTCTTCTGCAAATTCAAGGAAAATATCACGCATTAGAACGCCCGTTTGAACGTTTTGACAACCTTCAAAATACTTGACGTAATACTTGTTTTCGTATACGTAGTCAATTACCGCTACTTGGTAAATAGTTGAGTCGTTTAACGCGGTATACGCACTCAACTCTGACTTAACGCCAAGATATACGTAACCTAAGTTATCTTCGTACATCTGCTTGATGGTTGCACCCGTCATATTAACGATTATTACCATATTGTTGAAGGGGAAAACTTCAAATATTTCCGCTCTCGTAATATCGCCCTCATTAATGGTTGCTCTTACGCCACCCGTGTTGATAACGGATACGTCAACGTCGCCTAAAGTGTTGTTCGTGTAGCCGTAGTCAATCATTGCAGTAACGGAATAGGAACCGAGCGTTGCCTTTTGAAGAGATGATGGAGTGTTACCTACTACTTCTTCGCCTTCATTAATTAGATATTGATACTTGTTGATGACGGTTTGTACTCTTGAAGAGATTTGATAGCCTGCGGGTGAGTATTCACTATAGGTACCTGAAATATAGTTGCCACTTTCATCTAAAGTCATCTTAATTGTAGACGGTTGGTTGTTTTTGTGGAGTGATTGTACGACTGCAATTTTCTTGTCGTCGCTTCTCGTTACGTATTCGTTAATATCTTGGTGGGTGTGCGCAGTAAAGATGCCGTCAATTCTACTGTTACCGGAAAGTTGTCCAACCTCTACGTTAAATTCGTAGGTATAGTCGTGAGTAGCAAGAACGACTACGTCACAATCCTTAGTAGTTCTGAGTTCAGTTGCAAGTGAGGATACGATGGGAAGTGGAGATGCAAAGTCGTATGGGTCTGCATATCTCGTGAGAATGCTGTCTTCTTGTCCGTAACCCATAATACCTATGATACCAACCTTTAAGCCTTCTCTTTCAACGATGGTGTAAGCGTCAATCCAGTCGGGGCGAGTGGTTGTGCCTGCATAGAAAATGTTAGCACCAAGGAATGGGAAGTTTGCTTCGCCGTTAGCGGTGTTGCCGTCCTTGTACTTTGCAATTTCATCAATGCCCCAGTCAAATTCGTGGTTACCAACTACAAAACAGTCAAGGCTCATTTCATTCAATGCTTCAACGAGCGCATAGCCGTATGTCTCCCCTGAAACGTATGAACCTTGGAAGGCATCACCAACGTGAATAAAAATGTAGTCACTGCTGTTTTGGGATTCCAAAGTGGTTACTAAGGTATCCACTCTACCTATTGAGTAACCTTGGTCGGAGTCTGCAAACGCACCGTGAGTATCGTTGATTTCAATGAAGTTAAGGGTAATTGTTTCCCCTTCTTCTTCGTCTTCTACGGTGTCAAGCAAGAAACATTTGTAGTTTTTGTAAGTGGTATCATAAACCATACCAACCCTAATGGTGTCGCCGTCATTAACCCCTGAAGATGCGTATGACTTGTTGTTCGTGTAGTCGTAAGAACTTCCATTCCAACTTATAACGCTATCGTTTGAACATAGTCCGTAAACTTCAATTTGATTGCCGAGTTCATCTTGCAACCAACCGTTACCATAAATGGTTGCGTTGTTGTTGTTTGGCTTTAATACCCAAGTTGCAGTAACAACGTAAACTCTAGTTTGATAGTCTGTTGGTGGGGTTGTAACAAGGTCTGAAACGTTGGTTTCAATATAACTTGGTTCGCCGTTTGGATCTTCAGGCTCGGGAATAGGTTCATCTAATTCTAAGATATTTATGCTTCCTCTAAGTGGGGATACTCTAAACACGTTGGTAGATAAATAA
>JAZQVF010000224.1:0-15835 GCA_045631675.1 Candidatus Stercoripulliclostridium sp. | reverse complement strand
CGTCAATAGGCTCTGCAACAATGACGGCGTTTGAAGTTTCAGCAGTCTCGTTTTTTGTATACCACGCAAGAGTAACCATCGTGAGAATAAGCACGAGGGCTACGACCGTTAAATGTATACCTAAAAGGAGAAGTTTTTTCTTCATACGTACCTGCGCGTAGTTATTTATTCTATTATAGCAAATAAATGATATTATTACAATACCCAAAATTGCTATCGTTAAAATTTTCATATTGAAAATTAAGGAGAAATGATATATAATCGTAGATAGGAGAAAATTATGAAAAAAATATTTAGCATCGTTGTAATAGTTTTAGTGCTTTCCATTTTCTGTGTAGGCGCAGTTGCTTGTAAGGAGCAGGAGAGCGAAGATAATGGTATAAACTACGTTGACTATACCATAGAAAACTCTTATGAAGTAGAAAAGGTTGACGACAAAGAACTCCTTTCCTATCTACCAAAGGACGTTACTCCAAAGTACGGTCTAATCTTTTACGTAGGCACTGCAATTGCTCCTGAGAAATACGACTATTTAGGCAATGCACTTGCTAAACAAGGCTACGTCGTAGCAATTCCAAAAGGAAGTTCGGGTTTTGCATATCTAATGTATACGGAAACCGAAGTTGCCTTTTCAAGATACCCAAACATAGAGTTCTTTGTAGGTGGACACTCACAAGGTGGTGGCGCTGCAGTTAAAAGAGCAAGTGAGAATTTGGATAAGGTCAAGGGTGTAATTTTGTACGCACCGCTTTGTTATGGTACCGATACCATAAAAGAAAGTGGAAAGCCAACTTTACTTTTAGAGGCGACCAAAGATAACGTGCTAACTCAAGATATGAAGAGTGACGCTAAATCCCGCCTACCCGACACTCGCACGGAGTACGTGCTTGAAGGATGCCATATGAGTTTTAGCACTATGGACAAAGATGCTACCCTTTCCTTGTTTAATGATGGCCCAATTAGTGAAGAACAAAAGAAGGCCCAAAAAGAGTTAACCGCATCTCATACTCTTGCTTTTATGAAATCTATAGTCAATATTTAATGATACTTTCATTATTTTTGCTTAAAATACATATTGACAAAAGCGAAAAGTAGTAGTATTATTTATATTATAAATAAAATAATATGTTAAATTTGGAACCAGCTGACTGAAGAGGACGTTGGTTCTTGTTGCTTTATAGGAGATAGAATGAAGAAAATTGATCCCACAATCATAAAAGAAACCATATACGTATCAGTATGGGTTTTGGCATTGAGCGTAATTATGGAAGCAGTTTTCTTAATTATCAAAAGGTGGGATTATACCGTTTTGCTTGGTAATTTACTAACTGACGTTGCAGTAATACTAAACTTTTTCCTAATGGGCTTAGGCGTACAAAAATCTCTTGGCAAAGAAGAAAAGGAAGCAAAAAAGGTAATCAGATTATCTCAAATTTATAGATATCTAATTCTAATCGTATTTTTAGTAATAGGCGTAGTGTTCAAATGCTTCAATAACTGGACGGTATTCATTCCCGTAATTTTCCCACGTATTGCAATTGCTACGAGGCCACTTTTCAAAAACATGAAGTGGGCAAAGGAAGAAAGCGTGCAAGTTGAAAGTGAAGAAATAGGCGAAATTGTCATAGAAGAAGGCGCACAAGAAGAAAGCGCAGAAGAGCAAGATAGTAAAGAGCAGGAGTAATAAAGTGGAATCGTTGAAGAAAAAACGCATTTTCATAACGGTTGACGTGTTGTTAATACTTATGATGGTATTACCTATCGTGGGTGCTATCATTCTTAAGGTGTTGACTACTCCGCTAAGTGATGGCATCAATATAACGGGTGCAAGAATATTCTTTACTATTCCAATGCCATTGCAAGACTTGCCCATCACTGAATCTCAAATCAATTCGTTTGCAGTGCTAATTTCCATTTTTGGGCTATGTCTTTATATGACGCACGGCATAAAGGTAAAAGCAGAAACCAAGCGTCAACGTATTGCAGAGTGGATAGTGGAAAAGGTTGAAGGAATGGTTAATGAAAGCATGGGGGAATATTTCCGTGGTTTTGCTCCGTTTATCACTTCAATTTTAGCATTATCTGCATTTTCAAGTTTATTATCATTGTTTGGTCTATATCCACCAACTTCCGACATTAACGTAGTTGCGGGCTGGGCAATTTTAGTTTTCGGACTAATAACGTATTATAAATTTAAAGGTGGTCCTGCAAAGTATTTCAAAGGTTTCTTAGAGCCTGTTGCATTCCTTGCACCAATGAACGTAATTAGCGAAATTGCCACTCCGCTTTCTATGTCTTTCCGTCATTACGGTAACGTACTTTCCGGCACTGTTATTTCCGCCTTACTTGCATCTGCATTGCAAGGACTTTCACGAATGGTGTTAGGATGGCTACCGGGCGTACTTGGTGAAATTCCATTCTTACAAATTGGTATTCCTGCCGTAATGTCCATCTACTTTGACGTGTTTAGTGGATGTTTGCAAGCCTATATTTTTGCTATGCTAACCATGATGTACGTAGCAGGTGGATTCCCTTATGAAGATTATCTCTTGCGTAAAGAAAAACGTGATAAAAAGCGTCAAGAGAAAAATAATAAAAGAAAAATAAATAACGATATGGAGGTTATTTAAAATGTTAGAACTTGCTGTTGGTATTATTTTAGGTTGTTGTGCACTTGGTGCAGGCGTTGCAATGATTGCAGGTATCGGCCCTGGTATCGGTGAAGGTAATGCAGTAGCAAAGGCTTGTGAAGCAATTGGTCGTCAACCTGAAAGTAAAGGTAGTGTAACCAGCACCATGCTAATGGGTTGTGCAGTTGCAGAAACCACTGGTCTATATGCACTTGTTATCGCAATTCTACTAATATTCGTTGCACCTAATATGCTCGTAAACGTACTACTTAGCGTAATAGGTTAAAGGAGAGTAAATTATGCAAACCTTAGACGTCATTTCTGTCAATATATGGCAGATATTGATTTCTTTAATAAATTTGGTTTTGCTATTCTTGATACTTAAGAAGTTTCTTTATAAACCTGTAAAGAAGATGCTTGAAAAGAGAAAGGCTGAGCTTGACTCTCAATACGAATCTGCAAAAAAGGCAGAAGAAGAAGGTGAGAGTTACAAGAAGGAATGGGAAGCAACTCTACAGACGGCAGACGAGAAAGCAAGCGAAATTTTAGCGAATGCAACTGAAAATGCAAAGCGTCACGGTGAAAGGCTCATTATGGAAGCCGAAGAAAAAGCCGAGGGCATCATTCGTGTTGCAAAGAGCGAAGCGGAGCTTGAAAAGAGAAAGGCAACGGAAGAAGTAAAGCGTGAAATCGTGGAAGTATCCGGTGCTATTGCAGAAAAGATGTTAGAGCGTGAAATCAACCAACAAGACCACCACGCCCTAATAGAGTCTTTCATTGAAAAGATAGGTGAAAAGGATGACGGAAATAAGTAAGGAATACGGACAAGCCTTATATATGCTCGCAGTGGAAGAGGGTGTAGCAAGGGAATATGCTGAGGTTTTGGATGAAATAAAAGCGATTTTCCAAAATGCTCCCGAGTATCTTGCTATGCTTTCATCTCCATCAATATCCATAGCGGAAAGGTTGCGTGCAATAGACGATGTCTTTTTAGGAAAAATTCCAGAGCATATCGTTTCCTATCTTAAACTTTTAACGGAAAGGGGTAGAGTAGAGAGTTTACTTTCTTCAATTGATGAATATAATGCACTGCTTAACGCTTCTGAAAGAGTCTTTAGCGCAAAGGTTACGAGTGCAAATGAACTAAGTGAAGAAGAAAAGAGTGGCTTGATTAACAAACTGAGTCTTCTAAAAGAGGGCAAAGTTCAAGCCGAGTACGTAGTAGACGCTTCGCTAATAGGTGGAGTTATCGTTGAAATAGATGGTACTGTAATGGACGGCAGTTTACGTCGTCGTTTACAACAAGTAAAGGAAGTGATTAAATAATGAACGTTAGACCGGAAGAGATAAGCAACGTTATAAAAGAGCAAATTAAGAACTATCAATCTAAGATAGAAATGAAAGAAACTGGCACCGTAATTTTAGTTGGTGACGGAATTGCGCGTGTTTACGGCCTTCGTGAATGTATGTCAAGCGAACTTCTTGAATTTGAAGATGGAAGTTTTGGTATGGCTCAAAATTTAGAAACTGATACCGTATCAGTAGCACTGCTTTCTAACAACAATAACGTTAGAGAAGGTACTTCCGTAAAGAGAACGGGACAAGTATTATCCGTACCCGTAGGGGAAGGAATGTTAGGTAGAGTAGTAAATGCTTTAGGCGAGCCTATTGATGGTAAAGGACCAATTACAACTACTCAAAGACGCCCTATAGAGTCAGAGGCACCTGGAATTATTGAAAGAAAGAGCGTATCCGTTCCCCTTCACACCGGCATAAAAGCAATTGATAGTATGATTCCAATCGGAAGAGGACAACGTGAATTAATTATCGGCGATAGACAAACGGGTAAGACGGAAATTGCCATTGACACCATAATTAATCAAAAGAATACGGGTGTAATTTGCATATACGTAGCAATAGGTCAAAAGAATAGTTCGGTAGTACAAATAGCCAACGAACTAATGAAAGAAGGTGCAATGGAGTATACCATCATCGTATCTGCATCAGCATCAGAAACTGCACCACTTCAATACGTTGCACCCTATTCAGGCTGTGCTATGGCAGAATATTTTAGAGAGCAAGGAAAGGACGTGCTAATTATTTACGATGATCTTTCCAAGCACGCTGTAGCGTATAGAGCGCTATCACTTTTAATTCGTCGTCCACCGGGCAGAGAAGCATATCCGGGCGACGTATTCTATCTACACTCAAGACTTCTTGAGCGTGCCGCTTGCGTTGACCCAGCCTATGGTGGTGGCTCTATAACTGCACTACCTCTCATTGAAACACAAGCGGGCGACGTATCAGCATATATTCCTACCAATGTAATTTCCATTACGGACGGACAAATATTCCTTGAAACCGAACTTTTCCACGCAGGTGTAATGCCTGCAATCAACCCAGGTATTTCAGTTAGCCGTGTAGGTGGCTCTGCACAACTTAAGGGTATGAAAAAGGTTTCAGGCGAACTAAAACTTTTGTATTCACAATATCGTGAATTACAAGCCTTTGCACAATTTGGTAGCGACCTTGATGCCGATACAAAGGCAAGGCTTGCACTTGGTGAAAGAATAGTGCAAGTACTTAAGCAAGGTAGAAACGCACCCGTAAGACCGGGTGCACAAATAGCAATAGTATATGCAGTAATTAACGGATATCTCAACGACACTCCCGTTAAATCCGTTAAAGATTATGAAGAAAAACTTTATGAACTCCTTGAAAGCAAGTATAACGATTTCTTAGTTAGAGTGGAATCGGGAAGTTGGAATGAAGAAGACGTAGAAGAATTGAAAACCGCACTTGAGGAGATGAAAAAGTAGGATATGGGAGCCGATACTAAGCAATTACGCACAAGAATAAAGAGCGTTGACTCCACCTTGCATTTAACGAAGGCTATGGGGCTTGTTGCATCAAGTAAAATTCGCAAAGCCCTTGAAAGTATGTATAAAGGCAAGGAGTTTTCTTTAGCGCTTGAAGAAATAATCGGCATGCTTACTTCCTATGAAGAATGTAAAAGGACTCCCTATATGCAAAACAGTGAGGGAGACAAAGTTCGTTTGATAGTCGTTGCAGGAGATAGGGGGTTAGCAGGCGGATACAATGCAAACGTTTTCCGTACGTTAAGAGACCTTCCAGAGCAAGCAGTAATAACGCCAATAGGCAAAAGGGCATGCGATAGATTTTCAAAGGAAATCGTAAGGGCAGAAGGATACTCCTATCAAGAGGCGATTGCACTTTCCAAGGAAATATGTAACGACTTCGTTCAAGGAAACTGCAATAAGGTGGGAATAGTATGCACCAAATACAACTCAATGATGTCGCAAGAAGCATGCGTTAAATGGATATTGCCACTTGCACAAAAGGAAGATAAACAATCAGTGGGTGCAATTTTTGAGCCTGACGAAGTATCGGTTTTAAATGCAATAATTCCTGAATACGTAGCGGGCGTGATAATATCTTCAGTTAAAGAAAGTTTTGCCTCTGAAGTTGCTGCAAGAAGGGTAGCAATGGATAGTGCAGGCAAGAATGCACAAGAAATGATTAACAACCTTGAACTTGAGTACAATAGAGCAAGACAAGGTGCCATTACCCAAGAGATAACGGAAATCGTTGCAGGTAGTGGTATTTAATAGAAAGGAGAAAAGGTATGTCAAATGTAGCAAAAGGAAGCGTTTCACAAGTTATGGGACCTGTTGTAGACGTTTGGTTTGAAGAAGGTTTCTTACCGGCTATACACAACGCTTTAACTATGCAAATCAAAGAAAAAACCCTTACCGTAGAAGTTGCACAACATATAGGTGACAACGTTGTAAGGTGTATTGCTATGTCCTCAACGGATGGTTTAAAAAGAGGCACACCCGTAATTGATACGGGCAAGACCATTTCCGTACCCGTAGGAAGAAAGACGCTTGGTAGAATATTTAACGTACTTGGCGACGTAGTAGACAACAAACCTTTTGAAGATGAATGTGAAAGATGGAATATTCACAGAATTGCTCCAAGTTATAGCGAACTTTCCACCTCAACCGAAATTCTTGAAACGGGCATAAAGGTTATTGACCTTATTTGTCCTTTCTCAAAGGGTGGTAAGATAGGCTTGTTTGGTGGCGCAGGCGTAGGTAAAACCGTTCTTATTATGGAACTTATCAACAACGTTGCAAAGCAACACGGTGGATTATCCGTATTCACGGGGGTAGGTGAAAGAACGAGAGAGGGTAACGACCTATACAACGAAATGAAGGACTCAGGGGTTTTAGCAAACACCACCTTAGTATACGGTCAAATGAACGAGCCACCGGGAGCAAGAATGAGAGTTGCTCTTTCAGGCTTAACTATGGCAGAGTATTTTAGAGATGAAGAAAGGCAAGACGTATTGTTATTTATAGACAATATTTTCCGTTTCACCCAAGCGGGTAGTGAAGTTTCTGCACTTCTTGGCCGTATGCCAAGCGCCGTAGGTTATCAACCCACACTTGCAACTGAAATGGGCGATTTACAAGAGCGCATCACTTCTACGAAGAAAGGTTCAATTACTTCCATTCAAGCAGTATACGTGCCTGCTGACGACCTAACCGACCCTGCACCTGCAACTACTTTTGCGCACTTAGATGCAACCACCGTTCTTTCAAGAAGTATTGCATCACAAGGTATATATCCTGCAGTTGACCCACTTGAATCAACGAGCCGAATTCTATCTCCTGAGATTTTAGGAGAAGAGCATTATAGCGTTGCCCGTGAAGTACAACGTATTTTACAAAGATACCAAGAACTTATGGACATCATTGCAATTATGGGTATGGATGAACTTTCAGATGAAGACAAACTTCTTGTTCAAAGGGCAAGAAAGATACAAAGATTCCTATCTCAACCATTTGACGTATCTGAGAAGTTTACTGGAATTAAGGGTACCTATGTGCCACTTTCAGAAACCATAAGAGGCTTTAAGGAAATAATTGAAGGCAAGCATGATGCATTGCCCGAGTCTGCGTTCTTATTCGTAGGCACCATAGATGAAGCCGTTGAAAAGGCTAAAAAGGCGGTTAAATAAATGAAGACTTATCTTCTCAAAATAACCTCTCCAAACGGAGACGTATTCAGTGATAACGTCCTAAGTCTAAGCGTTAGGGGAACAGAAGGTGACCTTGCTATAATGGCAGGGCACGTTCCTTTTATTTCCTACGTTAAGCCTTGTGAGGTAAAAATAATTCTTGAAGAAGGCGAAGAAAAGAAAGGTAGTATAGACGGAGGAGTCCTTGTGGTTTCTCCCGAAAAGACCATATTACTTTCGGGTAGTTTTGATTTTCAATAACGAAATACGATAATAAAAAGGCACGCAATTTGCGTGCTTTTTTTGATTTGCTTTTGAATATTAAACGTTACCGGACTTAACTGCATCAAAGTCTGCTTCAACTTCTGGAGATGGCTTCTTGGTAAGGAGTGAAACCACGACGATTAGGATTGTTGAGAATATGAAGGCAGGTAGTAGTTCGTATATAGCGAATACGCCACCGAGATTGCTTATTACGAGTTTCCAAAGGAATACCATACCGGCACCGCCTACCATACCTGCAATAGCGCCTGCTTTGGTTGTTCTCTTCCAGAATAGGGAGAATAACATAATTGGTCCAAAGGTTGCGCCGAAACCTGCCCAAGCGAAGGAAACGATTTTGAAGATAACGCTATCCTTATCAAGAGCGATAACAGCAGCGATAATAGCAATAACGCAAAGGGTGATTCTTGAAACCCACATAACTTGCTTATCAGTTGCATTCTTCTTAAAGATACCTTGGAAGATATTCTTAGAAACGGAAGAAGCCGCAATGAGTAGGTAAGAGTCGGAAGAACTAATAGTTGCAGCAAGTATACCTGCCATAACGAAGCCTGCGATGATGGGTGGGAAGAAACTTGTTGAAAGTTTAATGAATATATTTTCTGAATCTGCGTTGGTTAGGAATTCGTTGGGGAAGAGTTTTCTACCCATAATACCGATGAATACTGCGATAGCAAGGGAGATTATAACCCAAACCATAGCGATTCTTCTTGAAGTGCCGAGTTCACTTTCTTTACGGATAGCCATAAAGCGTAGTAGCACTTGAGGCATACCAAAGTAGCCAAGACCCCAAGCAAGCATAGAGAATATGGAAAGTACGCTATAAGGCTTAGCCTCTCCCCAAACGACTGCGTTGCCTGCTTCGTTTACACCGGGGTTTGCAAGACCGAAGAAATCTAAGAAACCGGGAATGCTTTTTGCGTTGTCAATAATCTCACCAAAGCCACCTGCGTTAACAACGCCTATAATAACTACAACTGCAAGTGCAATGATCATAACTATACTTTGCATAAAGTCGGAAGCACTTTCAGCAAGGAAGCCACCAACGAGAGTATAAAGAATTACGAACAATGCACCGAGTAGCATCATGTATTCATAAGGAAGACCGAATAGGGAAGAGAAAAGTTTACCGCAAGTAACGAAACAACTTGAAGCGTAAACGGTGAAGAATACAAGGATAAATATAGAAGCAATAAACATAATTACCTTCTTATTCTCACGGAAACGGTTGGAGAAGAATTCAGGAATAGTTATAGAGTTGTTTGCTCTAATACTATAACGACGTAATCTCTTAGAAACGATAAGCCAGTTTAGGTAGGTGCCGATAGCAAGACCGATAGCCGTCCAAACTGCATCTGCTAAGCCACACCAATAAGCAAGACCGGGAAGGCCCATAAGTAGCCAACCACTCATATCGGAAGCTTCTGCGCTCATTGCCGTTACCCAAGGTCCAAAGGAACGACCACCAAGGAAATATTCCTCTGAACTTTTGTTTGCTCTTTTAGCATAGAAGAAACCAATTCCCAAAACGGCGAGCATATAAACTATCATAGCAACAAGAATTTGAATTTGTTCTGAAGTCATAAAATCCTCTCCTTTGTATGAACGAAAAAAATAGATATACAATTATACCATAAAACGGAACATTATTCAAGACGTATATAGAACATTATTCAAGACGTATATAAAATTTAATATATTTTAACGCAAGGCTATTAAAACAGATGGATAGGGGATAGCGAATTTGTAAACGAGCCTATGAGCGAGCTTCCCTTTTGTTAAACCAACTAAAATAATCAAGCCACTCATCTGAGTGGCTTTTTAATTATGTTTGTTTCCCTCGTTCCAGGGTTGCACTGGAAAAATCTACGCAAGAGTGGTACAACCACACAAAAGTGTGGTTCCGTTCCGCTACGTTCTTTTTGCTTTCGCTCAAAACGCTGTTTTAGCAGACTTCTTTGAAGTCCATTCTTTTTTTAAGTGGCTGTAAACGGCGGGCCACGTTATATTATACATAAATCCTTACAAATATCAAACTGTTTTACTTTGAACATCAATTATAAATCAGATTCTCTAACTTCGCGTTTAATGCTTTAACAACTTGTTAAGGTTTACATTGGAAGTGTTGTATATATCTTTGTAGTTATATTTCCTTCATCATCTTCTTCTGTAACACATATTCCATAGCCGTTTTCTCCTATTGAAAAAGAAGTAGCCGAAGAAATAGGCTCTGATGATATATCATAAATGGCAAACGGTATTATTTCCATCATAACGCCATATTCTTTATCATAGACACCAAACGCTAATATCTTTATACTCATTCCGGCGGCATTGAAGCCAATTGCTCCTTCTCGAATATAGCAATCTTCAAATACGTATTCTGCATGGTCGTATATCTCGTTCATTCCGAACATATCTTTTAACTTAAACGCGTACGGAAGTTCTTCTACTAAAGAATAGTCTTCCACAGAATACACCTTATCGTGAGATATTACGTACTCGCCCCATAGTTTGGGAACGTCCATCATTTGTCTTAATCTTATATCGGAGCTTATTTCTATTTCTTCGTTTGTATCGAGGTCTAATTTTACCAGTTTGTAATACATGGCATCATACGACTCTTTCTTGTAATACAATATATCGTTATTGAAAAGAAATACCCCGCCGTCTCCGTCAACCTTTCCATCAACCAGTGTTATTTCTTTTCCCGTTGCAAGTTCAACTGCAAATATCGATCCAATGTCATAGTACGTTGCACCACCCGCAGGCGTACCATTAGTGTAATAATAAACTTTATTATCATAAATTCCCAGCAAGCCAGCTCCGGTGCTTTTTAGGTTCGTAGTAGACACTTTATTGCCGGAGTGCGTATACGTCTCTATTGTATAATCATTTTTAAAATAAATATATTCTTCCGTTGCACCAATAAAATAGGAGGTTTCTTCAAACTCATCGCCTAAATTGCAATACAATGCAACGTTTTTGCCATCAGAAGAATATATTTTTTTGTCCGACAAATAATAGAATTCATCTTCATCGGTTGGAATATCTATCACTTTAATTTTACCATCAATGACAAGACCTGGCTCTCCGCTTAATTGCTTAAATCGGCTTGGTAGCCGAGCTACCTTGTCTAACTTATCATCTAGTGAAATCTCGATGTCATCGCCTTTATACTCGTATACGTATTCCGTTTTAGCAATGCTAGCCCCTACGCAGTCCGTATAATCAAAAGTAAACTTTAATTTTGTGGTTCCATTGTCGTACAGCGTAATCGTTGTATAGCTTTGCATATTAGCAAAATAGTATTCTTCATTATATTCACAATACTCGACAAGCTTATCTCGCGCCACTAAATATTTATATTCTTTACCATTTGCAAGGCTCGTTATCGTAGGTTCCTTTTCATAATATTCATCGTCAAACTCTATTGATGTATTCGCTATTTCTTGATAGTATTCTTCATTGATAACTCCTTGCAAAACGGATTCATACAATGAATCTTGCTCTATGAGAACCAATACCGACGTATCACCTTGTGCAGTGTTATATACTCCATTCTCTTTCAAATAGAGTCCTAAAGTAAGTAGTTCATTCTCATAGGTTTCATATTTTAAAATCTTTTTTTCATCACTACGAACGAATATAAATCCACTACTTGTCTTCTTCAAAGTACCAATTTCATAACTATTCATACTCAAACACAAACTGACTTCTTCATCTATTTGTAAATTCAAGCGTTGGTTTATTATTGCCATGATTTCTTCGTGATTATACGAAGGTAAAACAGGTGTTGAGGAAACTGGTGGAGGTGTGATCTGTGGGAAAGCTGGTGGAGGTGTGATCTGTGGGAAAGATGGTTCCCCCTTATCTTCTTTTTCGTAAAACAGTCCAAAATACACTCCAAGCCCGACAGCCAAAACCGCAATCAAACAGATTGTTGCGATAATAACTATTTTCTTCTTGTTTGGTTTTTTGTCTTCTTGTTTTATTCCTTGTTCACCGGTAATAAAATCGACTGACACGTTAAATATTTTTGCGATTTCTACAAGCAAATCAATGTCAGGTATTGCTTTGCCCGTTTCCCATTTAGAAACAGCTTGCTTGGATACGTATAACCTATTACCAAGTTCTGACTGTGTCATTCCCGATTGCACACGTAGATCTTTTAATTTCTTTGCAAAAGCTTCTTTATTCATATAGGGCTCCTCTTTATCCGTAAATTCATTATACATTATTTCCTTATCATATTTCAATATTGAATTAGTCAACCGTTAGTTGACTTAACAACATTCTACACGAATAAGGCTGATTGGCAAAAGTTCAGTGAGTTCTCTCGTGCCAATATTTTTGAAATTTGAGTTCGGATTAGGTTACGATTGGTGGAAAGAGTGAATAGCGAAATACTATCTCATAAAAACAACTTTGTTTTATAGACACGAACGTAAGCGTTCGCTTTCGCCAGGTTTGGCTAAACCAAACTAATGCACCCAATTTGCTAAAGCAAACGGGTTTTCCCATCTGCTCTACAATAAAAAAACACGAGACAAAGATATCTCGTGTTTTTTATTGGCGGAAAGAGTGAGATTTGAACCCACGGAGCACTTATTAGGTGCTCACACGATTTCGAGTCGTGCGCGTTAAACCGGACTCCGCCATCTTTCCATTGCCCATTTATATTACATTATATTTATTAGAATGTAAAGAATTATGCAAAAATTATTTATTTTATTCCATTGGAATAGTAATAGTGCGGTTTAAGGTTTTGGCATTATATGTTTTTAAACCATCATTACGTTCCATTCATTAAATTTCAGTATTGACTAAGTATATTGCGTATGTTATTATATTTTAAGGAAGTCTGAGAGCAATCTAAGACTTTCTTTTAGTGTATAAATTTTAAGGAGAGGTATTTATGGCAAAAAAACCAATTCAGTATGATGAAAAAGGTTTTCGCAAGTTTGGTATGAGAGACAAACTTGCATATGCAGCAGGCGATTTTGGCTGTAATATGAGTTTTGCACTCAAAGGCACCGTTCAAACGTTCTGGCTCGTTTATATGATGATGGAGACTGGCTTACTTTCAGCACTTCTTCTCGTAGTACAAATATGGGATGCAATCAACGACCCAATGATTGGTGCGTTAATTGACAGGGATAAGGGCAATTACAAGAATAAGTTCTTTGGTAGTCTTGGCAAGTTTAAATCCTATATATTTATTGGTGCATGTGGTTTACTTGTTGCAGGCGCGTTGGTTTTCATACCCGCACCTGGTGCAGACGTTTGGCTAAAGGCAGTACTTTTCATTTTAGGTTACGTAATTTGGGATGCTTGTTATACCTTTGCTAACGTACCATACGGCTCAATGCTATCACTAATCACAGAAGATTCAGGTGAAAGAGCACAACTTTCCACTTGGAGAAGTGTTGGTTCAATGCTTGGTAATATTTTCCCAATGGTAGTTCTTCCCATGCTTATTTGGAAAAAGGAAGTTAATGCCGACGGAACTCCTATGATTAACCCTGAAACGGGCGTACAAGTAGAAACCCTTCTTGGTGAAAGAGTATTCTGGGTAGCATTAATAATGGGTGTGCTTGGCTTTGTAGCGTTTATGTTTATGATTAAAACGGCAACCATTCGTGTTGATGAAAACAGCGTAAAGGCCGGTGAAGAAGTACAAAAGTTCAACGTTGTTAAAGCATTCGGCAACTTTATGAAGAATCGTCCCGCAGTTGGCGCAACCATCGCAGCAATGGGTATGTTCCTTGGAATGCAATCAGCATCAACTGCTAACACCATAATGTTTGCAACCTATTTTGGTATGGCATCTCTTTCTGGTGTTGTAACGATGATAGGATTCCTTCCAATGTTCCTCTTTATGCCTTTCATTAAGAAACTTGTTAACCAATACGGCAAGAAAGAGTGTTCAGTAGTCGGTACTCTCGTATCACTCGTTGGTGGCGCTATTATGTTCATATTCCCCGTAATATCCAACAAAACAATAGGCCTTGTAATTTACCTAATCGGTTTAGTATTGTTTGGTATCGGTATGGGTGTATATACTTGCGTATCATGGGCAATGATGGGCGATGCAATTGATTACAATGAATGGAAATTTGGTGCAAGAGAAGAAGGTACGGTATATTCACTACACTCATTCTTCCGTAAACTTGCGCAAGGTGTTGGACCATCTATCGTTCTCTTAATTATGGGCGCTCTTGGTTATATTGAAGAACTTGGTACGGGTGGTCAAAGTGCAGAAACCGCACATAATATGTGTTGGTTGGTAGCAGGTCTTTATATGTTAAGTGCCGTACTACAATTCGTTGGTATAGCATTCATTTATAATCTTGACAAGAAGACTCTTGAAAAGATGAACGGTGAACTTGCTGCAAGCCATGCAAAAGGCGAAGAAACAGTTGTAGAAGAAATTGAAGCATAATCAAACGAAAAGGCTTTGTCTAAGGGCGAAGCCTTTTATTTTTCTATAAAAAGGTGATAAAATGAGGCAAATTTTTAATTTTAACGCAAAATGGGCTTTCACAAAGCAAGCCGATTCCATTCCAAGCGAGATGCCTAAAGATTGGTATTTCGTTAATCTTCCACACACCTGGAACGCTATTGACGGGCAGGATGGTGGAAACGATTTTTATCGTGGTACCTGCTATTATGCAAAGACTTTGGATAAACTTGATTTACCAAAGGCTGATAAATATTTTCTTGAAATTCGTGGCGCAAACTCATCTGCTGACGTTTACTTAAACGGCAAGCATCTAAAGCATCACGATGGTGGTTACTCAACTTGGCGAGTTGAAATTACCGAAACTTTGGAACGTAACAACCTATTTGTCATAGCCGTTGACAATAGCCCAAGTGATAAGGTTTATCCCCAAGTAGCGGACTTTACTTTCTACGGTGGTTTATATAGAGACGTTAACGTAATTTGCGTAAATGAAGAGCATTTTGACTTGGAATATTATGGTGGTACAGGTGTTCAAATTACTCCCAAGGTAGAAGGAAAAGACGCCATTGTAAACGCAAAAGTATTTGTGAAGAATTTAAAAGAAACTTCATTGATACGTTACACCATTAAAGACAAAGATGGAAATGCCGTTCAAAGTGTTACTGCAAAGGAAAGTGAAGTAGAATTGACTATAAGTAACGTAATTCTATGGAATGGTAGAAAAAATCCTTACCTTTATACTCTTGTTACTGAAATTATTGACGGCGAACAAATTCTTGACAATCTATCCACTCGCTTTGGATGTCGTACGTTTGCAATTGACCCCGACCGTGGTTTCATTTTAAATGGCGAAGCATATCCCCTTCGTGGTGTATCGCGTCACCAAGATAGGTGGGGTTATGGTAACGCACTTCTTCCCGAACATCATAAGGAAGATGCTGAACTTATATATGAAGTAGGTGCAACTACAATCCGTCTTGCTCACTATCAACACGATCAATATTTCTACGATTTATGCGATGAAATGGGTTTTGTAATATGGGCAGAAATCCCTTATATTTCTCAACATATGAAAGGGGGAAGAGAAAACACCATATCTCAAATGAAAGAACTTATCACGCAAAACTACAACCATCCGTCAATCGTAGTATGGGGACTTTCAAATGAGATTACGATGAAAGGGGAAAACGATCCCGACCTTCTTGAAAACCATCGTATTCTTAACGATTTATGTCATCAAATGGATAGCAGTCGTTTAACTACTATGGCAGTAGTTTCTCCCTGCTCAATGGACTGTGAGTATATTCAAATACCCGATACCGTGTCATACAATCACTATTTTGGATGGTATGGTGGGGATACTAATATGAACGGACCTTGGTTTGATAAATTCCACGCTAAGTATCCAAA
>JAZQVF010000223.1:0-6110 GCA_045631675.1 Candidatus Stercoripulliclostridium sp. | reverse complement strand
TCTTACCCTTGTCTTTACCGGCTATAATCATAACATAATCGTCTTTCTTAACGCTATATTTAGTCATTTCTTAGCCTCCTAAAGAACTTCTGGTGCAAGAGATACGATTTTTGCATAGTTTTCTCTGATTTCTCTTGCGATGGGTCCAAAGATACGTGAGCCGCGGGGCATATTTTGGTTGTCAATAATTACCGCTGCATTATCATCGAACTTGATGTGAGTGCCGTCTTTACGTCTGATACCCTTGTGGGTACGAACGATAACAGCCTTTACTACGTCGCCTTTCTTTACAACGCCGCCGGGGGTTGCGGTCTTAACGGATGCTACTATAACGTCACCGATGTTACCGCTTCTTACGTAAGAGCCACCCATAACGCGGATGCATTTAATTTCCTTAGCGCCGCTATTATCTGCTACTTTTAATCTGGATTCAGGTTGTATCATGTTGCCTCCTACTTAGCCTTCTCGATGATGTTGAGAAGTCTCCAATTCTTGTCCTTAGAAAGAGGACGAGTTTCCATAACTTCAATCTTATCGCCTACACCACACTCGTTGTTTTCATCGTGAACTTTGAGTTTCTTGGTGCGGAGAACGTACTTCTTATATAAAGGATGTTTTACCTTTTGTTCAACGGCTATAACGCAAGTTTTATCCATCTTGTCGCTGATAACTACGCCAACTCTGGTTTTTCTAAGATTTCTATCTTCCATTTTAAGTTATCCTCCTAAGCCTTCTTCTTTGCGCGGGTTTTCTTTGCCTTTTCGGGCTCTGCTACTAAACCAAGTTCTCTTTGACGAAGAACGGTTTTAGCTCTTGCTATATCTTTCTTGCAGTCAGCGAGTACCATGGGGTTAGAAAGTTGGTTGGTAGCATGCTTGAAACGAAGATTGAAAAGCTCGGTTTTGAGCTCGTTAATCTTGAGTACTAATTCTTCATTTGTCATTTCAAAAAATTTATTAGCTTTCATATTAACATTCACCGCCTTCTTCTACTAAGTCTTCTCTCTTAGCAAACTTGCACTTGAGAGGAAGTTTGTTTGCTGCAAGACGTAGTGCTTCTCTTGCAACTTCTTCGCTTACGCCTGCCATTTCAAACATTACTCTGCCGGGCTTAACTACTGCTACCCAGAATTCTACTGCACCTTTACCACTACCCATACGTGCTTCAGCGGGGTGCTTGGTTAAGGGCTTGTGGGGGAAGATGTTTACCCATACTTGACCGCCACGCTTAATATATCTGGTCATTGCAACACGGGCTGCTTCAATTTGGTTTGACTTGATCCATGCTGGTTCGGTTGCTACAAGGCCGAATTCACCGTATGCGATCTTGTTACCTCTTAAAGCCTTACCGGTCATTCTACCGCGTTGTTGCTTTCTTCTTTTAACTCTTTTAGGCATTAACATAATTAGTTTTTACCTCCTTTCTTGAAAACCTCGCCGTTGTAGATCCAGGTCTTAACACCGATAACACCATAGGTGGTATTTGCTCTTGCGAAGCCGTAATCGATGTCTGCGCGAAGTGTTTGAAGTGGTATTGAACCTTCGTGGTAAGATTCGCTTCTTGCGATTTCAGCGCCGTCAAGACGTCCGCTTACCATGGTCTTGATACCCTTTGCGCCAGCTCTCATTGCTCTGCCCATTGCGAACTTCATAGCTCTACGGAAGGGAGTTCTCTTTTCGAGTGCTGCTGCAATAGATTCTGCAACGATTTGTGCATCCATATCAACGTTCTTTACTTCGTGTACGTTTACGCTGAAGGTCTTGTCGTTGCCAACGATCTTACGAACTGCTGCGTTGATTTCTTCGATGCCCTTTTTCTTTGCGCCGGTTTCTTCAACGGTTGCGTCCTTCTTGCTCATCTTGCCAACTGCTACACCAACTCTACCACAGTAGATGTCGATCTTAACGGTGTTAGCTGCTCTTTCGATAACGATCTTGGAGATAGCTGCATCGTAGTAGTTAGTCTTAATATACTTACGGATTTGGTCGTCTTCCTTAAGGTTCTTACCGAAATCCTTTTTGTTTGCGTACCATGTGCTGCTCCAGGGAGCGATGATACCAACTCTTAAACCATGTGGATTAACTTTTTGACCCATTTTGGTACTTCCTCCTATTTAGCGGCGTCAAGAATGACGGTGATGTGAGTGGTGCGCTTCATGATGCTATGTCCTCTGCCCTTTGATACGGGTTGATAGCGCTTAAGGGTTTTGCCTTCGTCTGCAAAGCACTCTGCTACGAAAAGGGTATCCTTATTCATGCCCATGTTGTTTTCTGCGTTTGCTGCTGCGCTGTTAACAACCTTGAGAATGGGGGTGCTTGAAGACTTGTTCATTGCCTTGAGAAGTGCAACTGCTTCAATATAGCTCTTGCCACGAATTACGTCTAATACGGAACGAACCTTATAGGGAGAAATTCTAATGGATTTTGCTACTGCATAGGGACGAGTGTCCTTATTTTCTAATCTTGCTTTGGTCTTTTCTCTAACTCTTGTTGCCATTTTGAGACCTCCTATTTCTTACCGCCAGCGGCTTTAGATCCAGCGTGGCCATTGAACTTTCTGGTAGGAGCAAACTCACCGAGTTTGAGGCCAACCATATCTTCAGTTACGTATACTGGCACGTGGGTTTTACCGTTATGAACGGCGATAGTGTGACCAACGAATTCAGGGAAGATAACAGAAGCTCTTGACCAAGTCTTAACGGGCTTCTTTTCGCCTGCATCGTTCATCGCAGTAATTCTCTTCATTAAGCTCTCTTCACAAAAGGGACCTTTTTTAACTGATCTGCTCATTTATGTGCCTCCTAATTAATACGCTTAATAATCATCTTGTTGGACTTAGCCTTCTTGCTACGAGTCTTGTAACCAAGAGCGGGCTTGCCCCAAGGTGTAACAGGTGTAGCCATACCGATTGGGCTCTTGCCTTCACCACCGCCGTGGGGGTGATCACAGGGGTTCATTACAACACCGCGAACGGTAGGTTTAACGCCCATGTGACGGGTCTTACCTGCTTTACCAACACTAACGTTTTCGTGGTCAATATTACCAACGGTGCCGATAGTTGCTTTGCACTTAAGGCTTACGTATCTCATTTCGCCTGAGGGCATTCTGAGGGTTGCCTTATTGTTTTCTTTTGCCATAAGTTGAGCGCTTACACCAGCTGAACGAGCGATTTGACCGCCTTTACCAGGTTGAAGCTCAATGTTATGAACGGTGGTACCTACTGGGATATCTTGAAGAAGGAGTGCGTTACCTGCTTTGATATCTGCGCCTGCTCCGCTAAGTACGGTGTCGCCTACGTTAAGGCCTACAGGGCAAAGGATGTATCTCTTTTCGCCGTCAGCGTAGTTGAGAAGAGCGATGTTTGCGCTACGGTTTGGATCGTATTGAACGCTTGCAACCTTTGCGGGGATACCGTCTTTATTACGCTTGAAGTCGATGATTCTGTACTTGTTTCTGTTACCGCCACCGATATGTCTTACGGTGATTCTTCCCAAATTGTTACGACCGCCGGACTTGCTCTTGCTTACGAGTAGGCTCTTTTCAGGCTTGGTGCTGGTAATTTCAGCAAAGTCTGATACGCTCATGTTACGGCGTGCGGGGGATGTTGGTTTATATTTAATAACAGCCATTTCTATTTACCTCCCGATTATGCTAAACTCTCGAAGAATTCGATTGCCTTGCTATCTGCGGTAAGAGTTACGTATGCCTTCTTATAGGATGCGGTCTTGCCTTCAGTATAGCCTCTTCTTCTGGTCTTACCGCTTACTCTAACGGTGTTAACCTTTTCTACAGATACGCCGAAAATGCTTTCTACTGCCATTTTAATTTGGGTTTTGTTAGCATCTTTTCTTACTACGAATGCGTATCTCTTTGCTGCGATACCGTCGTAGCTCTTTTCAGAGAGAACGGGTTTAATGATGATATCGTAGTTGTTCATTATGCATATACCTCCATGAGTGCGTTAACGGCGTCGAGGGTGAATACACACTTGTTTGCGCGAACGAGATCATAAACGTTTAGTAGTGCTACGTCACTGAGGGTGAGTGCTTGAATGTTTCTTGATGCGCGAAGGAGTTCTTCATTGTGACCGTTTACTACGAGGAGAGCGGTCTTTTCGATACCGATGTTGTTAAGAGCGGTTGCAACGAGCTTGGTCTTAGCTTCTGCGATTTCGAACTTGTCAACGATGATCATATCGCCGTCAGCAAGCTTTCTTGAAAGTGCACTGCAAAGAGCGCCTACTCTCATTTGCTTGTTGATCTTCTTGCTGAAGTCGCGGGGCTTTGGAGCGAATACAACGCCACCGTGGATCCATTGTGGAGCGCGGATGCTACCTTGACGTGCTCTACCGGTGCCCTTTTGTCTCCAAGGTTTCTTACCACCACCACGTACTTCGGTACGGGTAAGTGCGCTCTTGGTGCCTTGTCTCTTGTTTGCGAGTTGAGCAACGATTACTTGGTGGATAAGAGCTTCGTTATACTCTCTGCCAAAAATTTCATCGTTAAGTTCAACAGTTCCTACTTCATTACCTAGGGTGTTTATAACTTTTGCTATCATAATCGTATCTCCTTACCCTATTATTTGAACCACTTGGAAGCCTTAACTTTCTTGCAGGTGTTCTTGATGATTACGGGACTGTTCTTTGGACCGGGGATACCGCCAGCGATTAGAAGAACGTTACGTGCTGCATCTACCTTAACTACTTCCAAGTTTTGGATGGTTACTTGTTCGTGACCATATTGACCAGCCATCTTCTTGTTCTTGAAAACTCTTGAGGGGCTGGAGTTTGCACCGAGGGAACCAACTTCTCTATGAACAGGGCCTACACCGTGGGTAGCCATGAGCATATGTCCGTTCCATCTTTGGATGGTGCCAGTGTAACCACGACCACGAGTGGTGCCGGTTACGTCTACTTTGTCGCCAACTGCGAATACGTCTGCTTTGATTTCTTGGCCGATGCTATATGCTGAGCAATCTTCAAAGCGGAATTCTGCCATGGTCTTCTTGGGAGCGATGCCTGCTGCCTTGAATTGACCTGCGTCGGGCTTGTTAACGTTGTTAGCCTTTACTTCGCCGTATGCTACCTTAACTGCATCGTATCCATCTTTAGCAACGGTCTTAATTTGTACTACTGCACAGGGACCTGCTTCAACAACGGTTACGGGAATAACGGTGCCGTCTGCTGCGAATATTTGGCTCATACCAAGTTTCTTACCTAAAATAGCTTTTTTCATCTCTTGAGCCTCCTATTACAGTTTGAGTTGGAAGTCTACGCCTGCGGGAACGTCAAGTTTCATAAGAGCGTCAACGGTCTTGGTTGAGCAGTTGTAGATATCGATCAATCTCTTGTGAGTGCGAAGTTCGAATTGTTCTCTGCTATCCTTATATTTATGGGGAGAGCGAAGAATGGTTACGATTTCCTTCTCGGTGGGTAGCGGAATAGGTCCAGATACGCTAGCGCCGGTGCTCTTTGCAGCCTCAACGATCTTTGCGCAAGAGGAGTCTATTAAGCTGTGGTCATAGGCTTTCAATTTAATTCTGATCTTTTGACCTGCCATGTTATTTTGTGTCCTCCATTTATTTATGTTCCGTACACACTTATCCGTGTGTATCGTGCCTTCCGATAAATAAAAGGGCTAAGCCCGTTCTCTATCTTCCAGCTGCTCGTGTACCTCCGGAATTGACACTCATTTGAATGCAATATTCCATCTTAAGCTACTTAATCGGGCGGTTTCAGAGAAATCCCCGAACGCGAACGCATATATAATAATAAAAAAAAGGTATAAAGTCAAACAAAAATTACAACTTTTTTAAATATTTTTTAAGATTTTTTTCGCTATTGTGGTTGGTTTTTTATCAAACACAATATATTGTGGTTTTAGGAAAAATTTAGTGAAATTTACAAGTTTGAAGGGTGTATCGTGAAGGATTTCAAACAACAGAAAATATATATTATATATAAGGAACGCGCGCGCACGCGCGAGAGAAAATTATTATACCAAGTATACAACTCCTTATTGCTTTAATAGAAACTTTATATTATAATAATGGGTGGAGGCTAACTATGAAAAAATTCTTAGACAATGATTTCTTACTTGATTCCCCTACTGC
>JAZQVF010000222.1:0-3361 GCA_045631675.1 Candidatus Stercoripulliclostridium sp. | reverse complement strand
TGCATCAACACAACCAAGACAAAGTGGATCGTCGGGGGTAACTATTGCATAGTCTATACCCGTTTCACACGCAAACTTAACGATGCCGTCAATATCGGTTGCTTTAACGTTTACGCATATAGCGTCATCCATACCACCATTACCGGGGCAGGCATAGATTTTAGATACCTTACTATTCTTTTTAATCGCTTTAATGACGGCGTGTTCTCTTCCGCCACTACCAACAACGAGTATTTTCATAATTTTTCTCCGAAAAAATTAAGATTATTTTATTTAATGCGAAATGCGAAATGCGAAGTGCGGAATTGGCTTCACTACACTGCGTTTCGCTCACAAGGTTTTGTTTAATTTGGTATATTAAACGGATTAGATACGAGTTAGACAAGGAAAAGAAAATAACTCAAGGGGTTGCTGTACTGAAGTACTGCGCCCTGCCGAGTTTTTCCTTTTACGATGTATAACGAAGTATATAATTCGTTTAAACGGATTAGATGCAAGTTAGACAAGCATAAATACGACAAGTGGCGAAGCGGAGTTTACTTGAAGTAAATGACCGAGCCACGTTCGGATTTTGCGTAGTATAACGACGCAGATAATTCGTTTACTTGTTGTTTAGGCAAGCAACACCAGGTAGTTCTAAACCTTCAAGGAATTCAAGAGATGCGCCACCACCGGTTGAGATGTGGGTCATCTTGTCTGCGTAACCAAGTTGCTTTACTGCTGCTGCAGAGTCACCACCACCGATAATAGTGGTTGCATCGGTTTCAGCGAGTGCAGATGCTACTGCGATAGTGCCCTTTGCAAGAGTGGGATTTTCAAATACGCCCATAGGTCCATTCCAAATAACGGTCTTTGCGCTCTTAACTGCGTTTGCAAAGAGTTCTCTGGTCTTTTCGCCGATATCAAGGCCCATCTTGTCTTCTGGGATAGCATCGGAAGGAACGGTTTCAACTGCGATTTCGCCATCAATAGGATTGGGGAATTCACTTGCAACTACGGTGTCAATGGGAAGGAGCATATTAACACCCTTAGCTTCTGCCTTAGCAATAAGTTCTTTTGCAAGATCAACCTTTTCAAGTTCACAAAGGCTGGTTCCTACGCTATAGCCCTTTGCCTTGAAGAAGGTGTAAGCCATACCACCACCGATGATGAGTGTATCAACCTTTTCAAGTAGGTTGTTGATAACACCGATCTTATCGCTAACCTTAGCACCACCAAGGATAGCAACGAAAGGACGAACGGGAGTTTCAAGAGCGCCACCCATAACGTCAAGTTCTTTACCGATAAGGAAGCCTGCTACTGCTTCTTCACAGAGGCCGTATTGAGCGATACCAGCAGTTGATGCGTGTGCACGGTGTGCAGTACCGAATGCATCGTTTACGTAAACTTCGCAGAACTCTGCAAGTGCCTTACAGAATGCTTCGTCGTTCTTGGTTTCTTCTTGATGGAAACGAAGGTTTTCAAGAAGTACTACTTCGCCATCTTTAAGGTTTGCAACTGCGTTCTTTGCGCTTTCGCCGATAACGTCGGTTGCGAAAGTAACTTTACCACCGAGAAGTTCGTTAAGTCTTGCTGCAACGGGAGCAAGTGAACATTTCTTAAGAGTCATAGCATCGAGTTCTTCACGGCTCTTTGCTTCGTCTTCGGGTTTAAGTTTCTTGATTTTGTCGTTGAAAATGTTGTAAGGTCTGCCAAGGTGTGAGCAAAGAATAACTTTTGCACCTTGTTCCATCAAATATTTGATGGTGGGGAGTGCGCCGTTGATACGGTTTTCGTCGGTGATAACGCCACCTTTCATAGGTACGTTAAGGTCAACACGAACGAGACACTTTTTGCCTTTTACGTTAACGTCTTTGATAGTTTTTTTGTTCATAGTTGTCTCCTATACAAAAATTTTGTGCATAGGTATTATAACACTACTTAAGTAGTGTAATCAATTATTTATCCTAAAAATATTAAATTTTTTTAGTTTTCTTTAGAAAAGTGTAAAAATCTTTTATATATCCTATTTAGAAAGGTTTTTGAATGATTTAGCAATTTCTAAAATTTCTTCTCTCGTAGTTGCTTGGAATACCCTATTTTTAATTTCCTTTCCACCCCTTAAACCATAGGTATAGCCTGCTACGTGCTTTTTAATATTGTTTACGGCAACGCGTTCGGGTAGAATGCTTTCAAGAAGTAAATAATGTTCGGTTACGAGTTCCGTAATGTCGTAAACGGGTTCCCTATTTAAAAGTTCAGTAAAAACATACGGTCTACCTACTGCGCCACGTGCAACGGCAATTCCATCTACGTTCGTTTGAGTAAACATCTCTTCCGCTTTAGTACAATTAGTTACGTCTCCATTGCCAAAAATCGGTATGGAAACAGCATCTTTAACACTCTTTATGGCGCTCAAATTTACCTTGCCACTATAAAATTGCTCACGTGTTCTTCCGTGCACGGTAATAGCACTTGCACCCGCTTCTTCCATGACCTTAGCAACGGTTGCACAATTGATAGATTGCTCATCAAATCCTATGCGCATCTTTGCAGTTATAGGACGACCACCCGACGCCTTAACTGCTTTAAAGATTATCTCGCCAATTCTATCCGGTTCTCTGAGGAGCGCAGAGCCTTCTCCGTTTTTAACGATTTTAGGTACTGGACAACCAAAATTAAGGTCAATTATATCAAATTTATTTAGGGCTTTTAAGTTTATTGCCTTAACGATAAACTCACTCTCTCCACCAAAAAGTTGTACTGCTTTTATAGGCTCTCTTGCGTCAGTTGCAAGAAGGGTTTCACTATTGTCCGAGCCGTATACCAAGCCCTTTGCAGATACCATTTCAGTAACGCAAAGACCTGCGCCGTACCTATAGGCAAGCACTCTTAAACCAATATCACTAAAACCTGCAATTGCAGGTAGGATAAAGGGAGATTTAAGTTCAATATCCCCTATTTTTAACATTTAACCTATAACCTTTTTACCTTCTTGATAGTATTTTTCCATCAAGTCCATATTCTCTTTTGAAAGTTCAAAACCAAGTTCTTTTGACTTTTCTTCTACGTATAAAAATCTCTTTATAAATCTATTGGTCGTGCCTGATAGTGCAAGTTCAGGGTCAACCTTTAAGAAACGAAGTACGTTCAATACGGCAAAGAGTACGTCACCGGCTTCTTTTTCCCTTTCAACTTCGTTTTCCGCTTTCATCATTTCGCCAAGTTCTTCGTATACCTTTTCAAGAGCGCCGTTTGCATCATCAAAGTCAAATCCACATTTCTTGATTATTTTTTGTACTTTATACGCTCTCATAAGCGCACCAAAAGTTACGGGAACCGACTTAATTTTATCTTCTAAACTGCTATACCCTTTTTCAAC
>JAZQVF010000221.1:0-3800 GCA_045631675.1 Candidatus Stercoripulliclostridium sp. | reverse complement strand
ATAGTTTAGCATAAATAATGACAATTTTGAAAGGATATGTTAAAATATTATTATGAAAAAGATAGAACTTTTAGCACCGGCAGGTAGCCTTAAAAAATTAAAGACAGCAATTGACTTCGGCGCAGATGCAGTTTATGCAGGCGGAAAAGAGTTTTCCCTTCGCGCTTATGCCGATAATTTCACCCTTGAAGAGATGCGTGAAGGCGCAGAGTATTGCCACGCGAGGGGTAAGAAAATGTACGTTACGGTAAATATCTTCCCTAAGAACAAAGACTTTGAAGTGGCAGAAAAATACTTCCAAGACCTTTATGAGATAGGTGTTGACGCCGTCCTTATCACCGATGCAGGACTAATCTCTTTGTGCAAGCGTGTTGCCCCTAAACTTCCCATTCACCTTTCTACGCAAGCAAATACTCTTAACAAGTATACCGTGGAATTTTGGGCATCACAAGGGGTAGAAAGAGTTGTTCTTGCACGCGAACTTTCCTTTGCGGAAATAAAGGATATCCACACTCATAACCCCGAAACCGAACTTGAAGTTTTCGTTCACGGTGCAATGTGCGTTTCCTATTCAGGTCGTTGCCTTCTTTCCAACTACCTTGACGGCAGAGATGCTAACCGTGGCGAATGCGTACAGGCTTGCCGTTGGCACTACAACATAACTGAAAGCAGTAGAGAAGGCGCACCACTTGAAATGGAAGAAGATGAAAGGGGTACCTATATCCTTAATTCTAAGGACCTAAATATGCTTTCTTACATTCCCGAACTTGCAGATGCAGGCGTTCTTTCCTTAAAGATTGAAGGAAGAATGAAGTCGGAGTATTACCTTGCAACCATAGTTAACGCTTATAGAAGAGCGCTTGATGCTTTCTATGCAAACGAGTTTGAAAAGGTGGTTGATAGCCTTGAAAAGGAAGTAAGAAAGGTAGTACACCGCGACTATACCGTTGCCTACACCCTTGGCGACAACAACAAGACCATTGCCTACAATTCCGGTCAAAACGGTGGCACGCACGAATTTATTGCTATCGTGCTTGAAAGTGGGCAAGGCTACGTTGAAGTGGAAATGCGTAATCGTTTTAGAAAAGGTGATACCTTAGAGTGCCTAACCCCCACTAAAAACTTTAACGCGCCCTTAGTCATAGGGGATATGTGGGATGAAAGGGGAAACCTAATTGACGACGCTAAAATCGTTCAACAAAAGGTAAGGATAGCAACCGACCTTGAGTTAAGGGCGGGGGACATCCTTAGGAGAAAAAGATAAATGGAAATCTTAGCACCTGCAGGAAATCTAAAAACCTTTTACGTAGCAGTTGGTAGCGGAGCAAATGCCGTATACCTTGGCTTGAAAGATTTTTCTGCTCGCAAAGGTGCGGATAACTTTTCATATGAAGAATTGGAAGATGCCCTAAAGTTTGCACGCGTTATGGGTGTTAAGGTGTACGTTGCCTTGAACACACTCGTTAAAGAAAGCGAACTCAAGGGCTTTTTAAATACGGTAATCACCCTTAGAAAAATGGGTGTAGACGCCATAATTTTGCAAGATATTTTTCTTGGCAAGTATATTCACGAAAGGGTTAAAGACGTTGAACTTCATCTTTCCACACAAGGTGGTGTAAACAACCTTCAAGGCGCAAAACTTGCAAAGAGTTTTGGTTTCAAGCGCGTTATTCTTGCACGCGAAACTCCCATACAAGAAATAAAGAAGATAGCCTCCTTTATGGAAACGGAAGTGTTCGTACAAGGCGCACTCTGTACCTCCTTCTCAGGACACTGCTATATGAGTAGTTTTGGTGGTGGCAACAGTGGAAACCGTGGACTATGTAAGCAACCTTGTAGGCGCACCTATAAGTTAAACGGCGCAAAAGAAAATTATGCAATATGCACCGCCGACCTATGCGTAGGCGAGAAGATAAAGGAACTTGAAACGATAGGTGTTCATTCTCTAAAGATAGAAGGTAGAATGAGAAGGGCAGAGTACGTATCTGCATCCATTCACTACTATAGGAGCTTCCTATATCCTCACGAAAAGGTGGGTGACGAGCTTTCTGCTTTGAAGCGCACCTACAACCGTGGCAACTATACTAAGGGACTTGCGTGGGGACAAGAAAAGAACTTTTTGTCCACCTTAATTCAAGGGCATATAGGCGAAAGAATTGGTCAAGTAAAACAAATTAAAGGCAACCGATTGTTCGTTCAAGGAAACCTAAACCCACAAAAAGGCGATGCTTTCAAGATTTTAAGAAAGGGAGAAGAAGTAGGCTCTGCCGACTACGTTGGGGAAAAGGTTACTTCCCTTATACCACTTTCATTCAAAGGTGAAATTAAGGTGGGGGACGAAGTTTTCATCACGACCGACGTGCGCTTAAACGAAGAACTAATCTCTCCCGTTAGTGCAAGGATATTAGACCTTGAAATTATCGCAAACGAGGGTGAGCCCCTTGTAGCAAGGGCCTATGCAGACGGTATGCTTGTTGGCGAACAAAAAACCGAAGAGCCATTGCCCGTTGCTACCACTAAAGGGCTAACCGAAGAACAAGTTAAGGAAATTTTTAACAAGGTTGATAGATATCCTTTTGCAATTGAAAACTATAAAATTACCATTAACGGCAGTTTGTTTGGAGCAAGAAGCGTGCTTAACGCATTGCGCCGTAACCTTTACGAAATGGTTTACGACACCCTTTCATACAAGGAAGAGCCGTGGCCGAATCTACTCCACTACGCACAAGAAAGAACTATAGGTAATGGGGTATCTCTTGCAGTAATAGCCGAAAACTTTGAAAATCTTAGTGGCTATCACCTTGCTATTTACGCACCGAGTGATTACAACGACCAAAGATATCTTGAAAAGTTTTTCAAAGATACCATTCTTGCCGATGAACGCTATCTTTATATTCCAAGTTTACTTAACGAAAAGGACATTGAAATTCTCTCTAAAATCGTGGTAGACTTTGACGGAATATACGGCGAAAACCCACACGCAATCACTCTTGCAAAGGAATGGGGCAAGAAACTATTTGTTGGCGTTGACTTTAATATCTTCAATAGTTTATCCCTTAGTGAAGCGCAAAAAATAGGGGATAAGGTTGCAGTTAGCAAGGAACTTTCCTTAAAGGAAATAAAGGAGAGCGCAATGGACTCTGCCTACATATTCACAAGGGGAGATATAAAGGTAATGGAACTTGGTTATTGTCCTTTTGGAAGAAAGTGTGCAGACTGCAAGGTTAAAACCCTTTCCACCCTTACCGACTATGCAGGAAGAAAGTTTATACTAAGAAGAATAAAACTTAGCCGTTGTTATTTTGAAGTTTATAATCCTATGGAACTCGTATACGAAGACGTACCAAGGGCAATTTATAATTTCGTACTTCACAAGGGAGAAGATTTGAAAGCAAGATATGATGCCACCACTAAGGAGTATCGTGAACGCTACGAAACCACTTCAGGACATCTTAAGAACCCTATTTTTTAAGGTTGCTATTGAAAAAGTATAACTCTAATGTTAAACTATAAGCGGAGGGCTTATGAAGAAATTAGAATTCACAATTGAAGCAAAGAAATCCGACAATATAATGTACCATTTTCTACCCATTGAAATACCTGAAGGTATTGGTAGAATAGAGTTTGAATACGACTTTTATCCCGAAAAGGTAAAGGGTGAGATGTGGGTCAACGAAGTTGGCGTATGTCTTAAGGACCCTGATGGCGTTGACGTAGGTGCAAGGGGAAGAAAAAAGGAAAAGATAGTTGTTTCCGGTGCCTATTCCACCATAGGATATGATAGGAGAGAAATCGTGCCG
>JAZQVF010000220.1:0-2585 GCA_045631675.1 Candidatus Stercoripulliclostridium sp. | reverse complement strand
GCAGGTGATTTGCTAAAAGCGACCTACGGCACGCCAATCAGTGAAAAGTTAAGAGATATAATTGATGGTAGAAAAACGGAAACCTTTTCAAAAGGAGAGATTATTCCTTGTTATGTAGGAGCAAGCACGTCGCAAGAAGGGCAGGTTATAGCGCCTATAGTAACGGGTGGGGACGTACAAGGCGCAGTAGTTTTGCTTACTAACGGTAAACTCAATGAAACAGCAATAAAGATAGGGGAAACGGCAAGTTGTTTCCTTGCAGGAAGACTATAAGAGATGAAGAAGTCATTTGTAAAAAGTGCAAGCCTACTTATGCTTGCAACTTTAGGTGCAAAATTTATAGGCGCACTCTTTAGGTTACCACTAACTAATTTAGTAGGAGTTGAAGGTATGGGGCTTTACCAATTAGTATACCCCGTATACTCTTTAATGCTCACTTTGTCAAGTGGAGCAATTCCGCTTGCAATAAGTATTTTAGTATCCGAAAAGAATGCATTAGGCAACCGAAAAGAGAGTAATTCGCTTGTAAAATCAGCACTATGGTTACTTCTTTTTACAGGACTTCTACTTTCGCTTTCACTTTTTTTCTTAAGTGGTTTTCTTTCAAAACTGCAAGGACAAGAGAATGCATATTTAGGCTATATTGCCATTAGTCCAAGCATACTTTTTGTGAGTGGCATAGCCGTTTTGCGTGGATATTTTCAAGGGTTGCACCAAACCTTTCCTACTTCACTCAGTCAAATAAGTGAAGCCGTTGTAAAATTGATAGTTGGTCTTAGCCTTGCCTATATTTTGACTCCTATGGGGGTAGTCTATCAAGTAGCAGGGGCACTTTTTGGTGTTAGCATCAGTGAAGTTGCAACCTTTTTGATACTATATGTTTTGTACAAGAAAAGGACGCGTTTAAAGACATCCTTTGACTTCAAACTTGCAAGCAAAGAATATAAGGAAATTCTTAAAATTTCTTTGCCTATAACCATAGGTGGAATAATTTTTCCACTTACTCAGTTTATAGATAGTTTTATGGTGGTTAACGTACTAAAAAATACCTTAGGAGCCACCATTGCAACCAGTAGTTACGGTTTATATTCAGGTCCCATAAGCACTCTAATAAATCTTCCCGTTTCTTTATCTCTTGCATTAGGGATTGCAGTAGTGCCACATTTAAGTAAAAATAAGGAAGAGCGTAACTTAGGTGAGATAAGGCTAAAAACTTCAACGGCAGTTAAGACTGCAGTTATGGTAGGCACGCCTTTTACCATTTTATTTCTAATGGCGCCAACGGAAATTTTGAGTTTGCTCTACAAAACGCTTACCGAAAAGGAACTAATTCTTGGTGCGGAGATGCTTATGATAAGCGCACCAACTATAATTTTCCTATCAATAACACAAATATGCACTGCAGTTTTACAAGGGTTAAAAGACCTAAAAAGTCCCATCGTTAATTTAATTATAGGTGGAGTTACCAAAACTTTGCTTAGTTTAGTTTTACTTTATACCATTGGTATAAAAGGAGTTGCAGTAGCAGGACTTATATCCTTTTTAGTGGTAGCAGTATTGAATTTGCTTTCCGTATTCCGTCTTATGGGTAAAAATAGTGATATCGTAAAAAATAGTGGCGCAATACTATTGTTTGGTGCTATAATAGGCGTAAGCCTAAGTATAGGCGTTGCGTTCAAACTAAGTGGCGCAATGCTTACGATAATTTCCATTTTTAGTGGTATCTTTTATCTCTTTTTAGTGGTTACTTCCAAGGTGTTTACGGAAGAAGAGATATTAAGTTTACCATTTGGTGGAAAGATTATTAAACTCAAGAAAGGAAGATAGGTATGAATTCATTTACATATTTTACCGCAGAAGACTTCATTTTAAGAAAAATTACAAACTTTGAACCCAATATTCCCCTTATTATTGACGGAATAGATGAAGAAGTATTCCCTAAAGTAAAGGAAAAACTCCTTTTCAATTTTGGAAAGAACGCTTTAGCGCTCGTTATGGACGGAGAGGTAGCAGAAAAAGTTAGGGTAGAAGAACTTGACTATCACTCAAAACTTATAATTGAACCCCTTGATTTCATCAATCGTGATTACTACACCTATGGTGATCTTCTTGAAATAATAAGAAGACTTCGCGATCCGGACGGTTGTCTATGGGATAAGGCACAAACCAACCTAAGCATAAGAAACAATGCGATTGAAGAAGCCTATGAACTTGCAGAAGCCGTTGACTTAATGGACAGGGAAAAGATGGTGGAAGAAGCAGGTGACGTTATGCTCCAAGGACTATTCCACGCATCTATCGCAGAAGAAACGGGCTTTTTCACTCCCATTGACGTTATGAACGGACTATGCCATAAACTCGTTAGCCGTCATACTCATATTTTTGGCGCTAACAAAGCACAAAATGCAGAAGAAGCGTTGAAGTTTTGGGAGCAAGCCAAGGCTGTTGAAAAAGGGTATAGCAGTTTAGAAGATAAAATTAAGTCGGTTCCCGTAACTTTTGGTGCGCTTATGAGAGCGTATAAAGTACAAAAAATAATCAAGAAATGTGGATTTGACTTTGATGATGCAAACGGCGCTCTTGAA
>JAZQVF010000219.1:0-3887 GCA_045631675.1 Candidatus Stercoripulliclostridium sp. | reverse complement strand
TGTAACAAAGATATACGACTATGCCTTCTCAGGTTGCAGTAGTCTTGAAAGCGTATTAATCCCTAACTCCGTAACGAGCATGGGAATTAAAGCCTTCGAAGGTTGCAGTAGTCTCACCATTTATTGCGAAGTAGAAAGCGAGCCTTTGGGTTGGAATTACTCTTGGAATTATGATGATAGACCTGTTGTATGGGGATACGAAGGTTAATAGGAGTTTCAAGTTAAATGATTTGAAAAGTAAAAGAAACCGTTAGGGCGTAACACACCTAACGGTTTTTCTTTTTCGAATTTAACTATTCCTTGTGAGTGGAGCGCAAGCGAAATGAAGCCAATTTCGCATTCATTCGCAGTTACTTTAGATATTAGTCATAAAAAGTGGCTATCACTAAGTACTGCAAGTAAATGGAGTTTTTCGTTTTACTCATCAGGTTTGCTACGCAAACTTGCGCATTTAATCAAATTCATTCCGACTTCCGAATTCCGAATTTTAATTTGGAATTATGCATTCAAAATCTTTATGGGGTTTTTGAGTTTCGTAACGCTTACGTCAACCGTATCCTTAATCTTATATTCTTCTCCGTCAACGCAAAAAGGGGTAGGGTAAGAAAGGGTAAGGTCAATGTGCTTAAATGGTGTAAATAGCATATTTTTGCTTTTATAAGGTTTTCTAAATCCTATAAAGAATGCTCTGAAAAAAGGAAAGAAGATGCGCGCCCTGTTGATTAGGTTATCTTTGCCAGGGCTTTTTATGGTAAGTAAACACATTTCCCCTTTTTTATAGTACTTGTTAAAATGAAAGCCAAAGCATCTTGGGGAATGTAGTAACATAAGCAACGTGTAGTTGCCGTCCATTTTCTTGCCGTCAAGATTTATTTTTGCTTTAACGTTCCACACCTTATATTCTCTTATAATTTTAAGCACGTAAGCAAGCGCTTTAATTTTCTTCTTAGCGTTTACGTCTACTGCGTATCCAAGAGGGGTAAAAGTACCCGTTGCGCACACGTAACTAAAAAGCAAATTGCCTGCACTACCGACCAATGAAAGGGTGCTTTCCTTTTGAGCGCCGTATACTTCGTTTAACGTACCACAAGGCACGTAGTAAAGGGAAGTGAAGGGGGAAACGTTAGTGTTTATAATTCTATTTAGAGTGCCGTCTCCCCCACATACGGCAACGGCTACGTAATCGGAATAGGCTATATTTTTATCTTCAGGAATGGATGCCACCTTAAAGTTAAGGTATTCTTTTGAAAGTTTTTCCTTAATTCTTTCAACGTCCACGTTTTTAGAATTCCCCGACAAAGTATTAATTATGATAAGACATTCTTTTTTCATATCATATAGTATTCACAAATTTTCCATATATAACCAAATGGTTATAATGGCGAGTTTGGGATACTAAACTATAAAATACAAGCGAGAATATTATAATAACGGTAAAATTGAGTTTTGAAAAACAAACAAAATAAAAGGAATTGAGCGAAGTTTTTAAGAGAGAAAGCCTTGTTTCTTTCAGTATAATTTTAGTAATATCTAAAATTAACGCTATTGACAACGCGCGCGTGCAACTATATAATAAATATTATTTATTTTACGCTAACGCGTACAAGGAGACAGGGAATGAGCAAAAAACTTCATTTATCAAAGTCCTTTCTTTTCGTAGCAGTTGCAGTTTTATCACTTGCTATTCTTATGGGTGTTTTCGCTATTGACAATAGCGCAAGCACGGCAGTAGCAAAAGATGAATTTGTTGCAAGCGATGAAATCGTGATAGGACACCTTACCGACATACACTATTTCCCAATGGCTTACGGTCACATGGGAGAGGGCACCGACTTTGCAAACAGAGTTGCATCCAGCCCAAAACTTACCATTGAAAGCCATCGTTACGTGCTTGCAGGACTTGACCTTATCGTTGAAAAAAATCCCGACTATTTAGTAGTAACGGGTGACAATACCACCGATGGTGAAGTACAAGGACACGTAGAAATTGCAAACCTACTCCGTCAAACTCAAAATAGAATTAGAGCAAACGGCAATGAAGATTTCCAAATTTTCGTAGTGCTCGGCAACCACGACCTTTACAATCAAGAGGCATTTGACTATAGTCAAGACGGCTCTGCTCATCAAACTAACAAGGTAAGCCGTTATGAAATGAGCAAGATTTATTCTTCTCTCGGTTTCCCCGACCTTACTGATGAAGAAATTAAGGAATTCTATGCTACTCGTCCCGACCTATATTCCACCTACTGCCCATACGATGATGCGTTTGTTAGTGGCATTACCGACAACGGCATCAAATTCGTTAACTCCTCAACTGCATCAACCACCGATATTGAATGGCTATATCGTGAAAATGGAGCAGAAGAAAACGTATCAAACGGTAGCGCTTACGACTATCTACGTGGCGAACTTACCTTCGTTGCAAAGGTAAACGGCAATCATACCATCATTGGTATTGATGAAAGCGTATCAACTGAAGAAACCGAACACGAACTCGGTGGTGTTCTTCATGAAAATATCGTAACCTATCTAACCGAAAAGGAAAAGGCAGGGGCATTTGAAGACCAAATACTTATTACCCTTTCACACCGTAACGTACTACCTCACTTTGAAGGCGAAGATGCACTCCTTAAAGACTTTACCTTCTACAACACCTTTGAAACTGCTGATATCCTTGCAGACTTTGGCGTTCGCTATGCATTCAGTGGACACATGCACGCAAACGATATCCATTCTCGTATCTCTTTGAACGGCAATCTTATTACCGACGTTCAAACTTCATCTATAACAGGCTTTAACGCAGCAGTACGTCTTGTTAAGATTGAACGTGGTCAAGTAGGCACTGCATATGCAGAAAACTATTCCACTCACCTATGCTTAATTCCCGAAGTTGATATTACGAATCTCGTAGAGATGGGATTTATTGATGATGCATATCTTGATAGATACGACCTAAACGACGTCGTAACCGTTAAGGCAGGAAAGACCATCATCACCGACCCTGCAACTTACGCAGGCAACAAACTTCTTCTCAAGATAGTTGAGAATATGATTTACGAAGACTACGTAAACGTAGACTTCATTGGCAACGCAGGCGAATTTGTAGCAGGACTCCTTCCAGCAGATGGTATTCTTGCAAGCATCAAACCTCTTGCCTCAACCCTTGTAAACAACCTTATTAGACATCTTGAAACCGTTGTTTTAAAAGACTACGAATATAAGGGCAACAAAGCGGAATTCAAGCAAAACGTACAAGGCGCAAAACTTTGTGGATACGTTGATGAACTTCTTGAAACAGCACTTAATATGCCCGTAAATAGCGAAGGATTAGGCCTATTTGATTTCGTAATTAATGCTTATATGGACCATATCGGTGGCCGTGACGTAGCATACGACGATCTTGACGATGGTATGAAAGAAGCAATGAATCTTTTCAAAGACGGCACCAACGTAAAGAAACTCGTTGACATTCTCCTTGATGAAGAATCAGGTCTTCTCCGCATCGTTAAAGGACTCCTTGAGCCCATTGACCTTGCATACGGAATGAACGCGGGTGATGTATCTGCTCTCAAGAGTATTCTTGGTCTTGTTGACAAAAACGCAGACCCACACGCACTCGTACTTGACAACCTTCTCCCTGGAGTTATGAAACTTCTTCCCACGTTTGGTATTGACCTTGGCATTGACCTTGGTAACGATGGCCTTGGCGCATTCCTTGACCATACCATTGAAAGTTACGTAACCGATGCTCTTTACACCGGACTTGGCGAAATTGCACACAACATCGTTTACTCATTCAAGGTTGATGAAACCGCAGCAATGGAAAACACCTTCAACGGATACGTTGCATACAAGCACGACAGCCGTCTTGCAGCAAACTACGTTGC
>JAZQVF010000218.1:0-9089 GCA_045631675.1 Candidatus Stercoripulliclostridium sp. | reverse complement strand
TCCTACAATAGTAGTGGGCAAGGTGGGTTTATTTTTGAGGCAAAGAGTGAAAATATTTCCATAATTAGCGATAGCAGTTGGAAGGTTGCTAAAAATGGTGCTTATTTAGATAAAAAGGCAAACCAACCAAACTATAGACTTCCAGAGTATAGTATCTACTACGATGCAAGAGAAGAGTTGGGAGAGTGGACTAAAGAGGGATACAACTATTCGCTTTGGGAAAACGCAACTGAATACGCAGTAGGGGGAGAGTCCCCTTATGGTATGCTTTATGCAAGGGGTATTCCACTCCTTAAAGACTATGGTCTAAAGGATTATGAAAACTCAAAGTCATACGAAAACTACGTCGTAAAAAAACTTTGTGGCGAGAAAATAACTTTGGATATCCCCTATAACGCACAATTCACACCATACCTTAAAGTTATAGCGCCCGCAGGAAAGAAAATTCGCATCACGACGGAAAACACCCTAACGGGTGGAGCCGTTTCCACAACCTACGTTACAAAGGAAGGAGTGCAAGAGTTTGAAGGACTTGGTTGGATGAATGGAGAGCATATCACCTACAAAATACCGAAGGGTGTTACCATTTTGTCCTTAAAGTATCGCGAAAGTGGTTACAACAGCGAGTTTGCAGGCGACTTTAAGAGTGACGACGAATTCTTAAACACCTTGTGGCAGAAGTCCTTGCGTACCCTTTACGTAACGATGCGTGATAACTATATGGACTGTCCCGATAGAGAAAGGGCGCAATGGTGGGGCGATGCTACAAGTGAAATGATTATGACCATGTACGCTATGGATAGTAATTCTTACCTACTATATCAAAAGGGCGTAGATGCGATGCTTGCACACACGAGTGATGATAACGTACTTCAAACGGTAGTGCCTATAAGTGGAGATTACTTTGAACTGCCCGTACAACAACTTGCAGGAATAGTGGGATTTTATACCTATTATGAATATACGGGAGACGTAAACTTCCTTGAAAAGGTTTATAGCGCGTCAATAAACTACCTTAAACTATGGGAAATGGGTGCAAACGACCTTGTAGTGCATCGCGCAGGCTCTTGGGATTGGCCGGATTGGGGAAAGAAAGCAGATATGACGTCTATAGAAAACGCTTGGGTATACTACGCACTTTCAAGCGTGGAAAAGATGGCAGAAGTGCTTGGAAAGGAAAACGACATATCCTTCGTTGAGAGTAGAAAGAGTGCTATTGAAAGGGGATACAAATCTCTTTGGACGGAAAATGGCTACAAAAGTGACGACGCAAAGAAACCCGATGATAGAGCAAACGCACTTGCCGTGCTTTCAGGTCTTGCAAACGAGAGTGAGTACGATACCATTTTAGAAGTGTTAAACACCACGCAAAACGCAAGTCCGTATATGGAATATTACGTACTTGAAGCAATGTGCAAAATGGGTAAGTATGAAGATGCCGTTCAAAGAATTAAAGACCGTTACGAAGATATGGTCAACACCGATTACTCCACCTTATGGGAGTTTTGGAATAGTTGGCAAGGAACGATGAACCATGCTTGGAGTGGTGGCCCGCTTGTAATTATGAGCAAGCATATTGCAGGCATCACCCCACTTGATGCAGGCTATGAAAAGGTACAAATAGCACCCCAATACTCCATTTCTAATACCCTAAACTGCACAGTTCCTAGTGTAAAAGGATTAATTGCTTTGGACTATAAAAAAGAGGGAGAAAGCGTTGTTATAAACCTTACGCTCCCCAAAAATCTTGAAACAGTACTATACGCACCAAACGGTGCAACCATATACGTAAACGGTGAATTATACGATAGTGCAACGATGAACTTTTTGAGCGTAAACAACGCATAAACGGTTGCAGATTCTTGGAAAGTGCGCGAAAACACTACGGTTATCTTTCATTGTAAATACGAAAATTGATTATTGTAAAAGTATAACTTTTATGGTACACTATATACGTATGGGCATAAAAGATATTTTGGTGCGACTATACGTTGCAAAAAGAGAAAAATACTCGGGCGCAGTCCTTAGATACGAGGGTGTTACCGTGGAAAGAAACGTTAGGTATGGGGAAAGAAAAACTCAGACCTTTTCGTTATATAGAAAATCGGAAAGAGTACTTCCCGTAATCATAAACTTCCACGACGGAGCCGTTGCAGGTCGTAACAAGAATTCGCGTAGGGCGCTTTGCGTTTCCCTTGCCTCTCAACTTGACGTTGCCGTTATGAACGTGGAATACAAGGGGGAAACTTCCCTTGGTGTAAAGCGTTGCCTTAAGGAAACGGAAAAGATTTTGGAATATCTTGGTGAGCATCACAAGAGTCTTGCTCTAAACCCGGACAAGGTCTTTTTATTGGGAGATGGTATTGGCGCGTACGTTGCCTCCAGCCTTGCCCTTTTGAACGGAAAGTATAACGTAAACGTGTTGGGCGTAATTGGTCTTTGCGGTTTGTACGACACCATAGGTCACGCAAAGGAAAACCAATACTATGCGACGCAATATCACCTTATGAAAACCTTTTTTGATATAGACTTAAAACTTGCAACGGATAGGGAAGTCGTAAGGGCGCTTGATGAAACGAGCGTAAATCGCACGTTGAGCGAAGACTATCCCCCTTGCTTTATTGCGCACACCATACACGATGAATTTTTACCTACTCAGGGCGAAGTTATGGTTAAAGCACTCAAGCAACAAAGGGTTTCCGTTTGGGAGTTTAAGGTAGTAGGGGAAAGGTTGTACCACAACTTCTTTTTGGAAAAGAAAAGCAATGCAAGTCGTTCAATGCTAAGTTACTTAAAGGAATTTGTAGAAGAGGCATTGCGCGGTGGAATTTATAGAAACGAATATAGGGAGATTTAGTATGGAAACAAGGCTCAACCCACATTTAGTTGCTAAAACACGCGGTGAAGGTAACCCTAATCAACAATATATAACAAACCACATTCGCGTAACGGTAATAGCACCCGAACTTCTTAGGGTGGAATTTGACCCTCGTTCTACCTTCCTTGACAAGGCTACGCAGTCCATTTGGTATCGCGACCTTGGCGAGTGTGAGTTCAAACTTTCTTTTGAGGACAAGCACGTTGTAGTCACAACGAGCAAGGCAACCTATCATATAAACCGTAAAAAGGAAAGAATAGACTTCGTTGTAATTGACGGAGTTAAGGTTAAGGCGGACAATAGTGATAATTTGAAGGGTACCTATAGAACCCTTGATATGAAGCGTGGCTCTGCACCGCTTGGACTTGGTGTAATAGGTAAAAACGGTGTTGCAGTGCTTGAAGACAATTCACTAATCTTAGACGAAGACGGCGAATGTAAGGCAAGACCAAAGGAAAAGGACCTTTACTGCTTTGCAACTAAAGACCCACAAAGGGCGCTTGATCTATTCTATAAAATTACCGGCGCACCACCTATGGTACCACGCTATGCACTTGGCAACTGGTGGTCGCGTTATAAAAAGTATTCACAAGAAGAATACCTTTCTCTTATGGACAAATTCATTGAAAGGGAAATTCCATTTACCGTTGCAACCATTGATATGGACTGGCACTGGGTAGACGTTGCAAAGAGATTTGGTTATACTACTTTTAAAGATAGTTACGTTTGTCAACGTGGTTGGACGGGATATAGTTGGAATACTGAACTTTTCCCCGATTATAAAGCATTTTTAAAGGAACTTAAGGAAAAAAATCTTCATATTACCGTAAATCTACACCCTGCAAGTGGCGTTAGAAGTTTTGAAAATCAATATGAAGAAATGTGCAAGGAAATGGGAGTTCCTGCAAACGGAGAGCCCGTAAGGTTTGATTGCACCGACCCCAAATTCTTGAACGCCTACTTTAAAGTACTTCATAAGCCCTACGAAAAAGACGGCGTAGACTTTTGGTGGATTGACTGGCAACAAGGAAAGCACTCTAAACTTGAAGGGCTTGACCCACTATGGGCGTGTAACCATTACCACACTTTGGATAACGCTGCAAACGGCAAGCGCCCCCTTATCCTTTCAAGGTATGCAGGTCTTGGTTCACACCGTTATCCATTAGGCTTTAGTGGCGATGCTTGCATCGTATGGTCTGCTCTTAATTTCCAACCATATTTTACCTATACGGCATCTAACGTAGGATATACGCATTGGTCGCACGATATAGGTGGACATACGATGGGAAAACCGGAAAACGATGAACTATATCTTCGTTGGGTACAATTTGGTGTGTTTAGTCCCATTATGAGACTACATAGCAGTAATATGGTAATGAGCAAAGAGCCTTGGAATCATAAGACGGTAGAAGAAGAGGCAGTTGCCGCTCTCCGTTTCAGACACGGCTTAATCCCCTACGTATATACCGCTTATTACAACAACTATAAACGTTCCATACCAATTTGTAAGCCACTTTACTACGACTATCCACAACTTGAAGAAGCCTATAAGGCTAAAAATCAGTATATGTTTGGAGAAAATCTTATGGTTTGCCCCATCACTTCAAAGTGGGACAAGGATGGCATAAGCACCCGTGAAATTTGGCTCCCCGAAGGTATATGGACGGATATCTTTACAGGCGAAGTATTAGGCGGTGGATACCACAAAGTAAGTAGGGATAAAAAGTCTATTCCCGTATTTGCTAAAGCAGGTGCTATTATTCCACACGCGGAAGTAGAAGGCAACTTCTCAGGAAATCCCGACACCTTGGTTTTAAACGTTTACAACGTTGAAAACGGGGAATATAGCCTTTATGAAGACGATGGCGAGTCAACCGACTACGTTGAGAATAAGGGCGCATTCACTAAGTTTACGCTAAAAGACAACTTGTTTACCATAAATCCTGCAGAAGGGGAAGTAGCCCTTCTTCCAAAGGAACGCACCTATACCGTATGCTTTGAATTTGACGTAGAAGGTATGGAAGTAACGATAAACGGAGAAAAGGCAGAAGTTCAAACTGCTGAAAACACCGTAATAATTTCAGGAGTAAAACCAACCGATAAGGTAGAAATAAGGACCAACCTATAATGTTACCTGCCAAGTTTTCCCTATCTCGTTTAGGGAAGACCTACCAAAAACTGAATAGCGCAATAGAAAACGGAGTCAAGAGTGCCGTTTTCTATCCCTCGCAAAACGCAAGATACCACCTCGCTTCTCAAACGGGGCACTTCTTCGTGTACGTAACTCCGGATAGGCTTTCTGCCAAGCAGGCTTACGAGGTGCTTTCAGACTACGTAGACGGCAAAGTTTTATATATTCCCGAGCGTGATGATTTACTAATTAACGCATCTCAAAACCTATCCCCCGCCATTGCTGATAGGACGCTTGCGCTTGCAGAAATTCTTTATGGAAAGGCAAAAGGAGCAGTAATTTCAATTGAAGGTTTGATGCAACCATTCCCTTCTCCTGAAATTTTTGATAGTAGCGTAATATATCTTAAAAAGGGTGCTGAAATCAGTCTTGACGCCTTGGCTGACAAATTGACGCTTGGTGGATATACCCTTGTTTCTGAGGTGGAACAAAGTGGCGAATTTAGTAGGCGTGGTGACGTTTTTGACTTATGGCAAGCAGGCGCTGAACTTCCGACAAGACTTGAATTTTTTGGTGATGAAATTGAGTCTATGCGCGCCTTTGCGCCTGATACTATGCTTTCCGTAAGAGAAGTGGAAGAAATAATAGTTGCGCCCAAAAGTGATATTTTAGTATCCCAAAGTATGGCTAAAAAGGTTGTGGCGAAACTCAATTCCACAAGAAAGAAAGTTAGAAAAAGATGCTCGGAAATAATTGACTCCGTAGTGGAAAGGTTGGAAAGAAATCCATCCGACCCATCTCTTACTTGGATTATTCCTTTCATAAAAGAAGAAACGGCCACTCTTATTGATTACCTACCGTTAGACGGGGTAATTATACTTGATGAGCCTAAGGCGATTGACGACAAAATTAAACTTACGAGAAATGCTCATCTTGCACGCGTTAAGTCTTTCATGGAAGGGGACGAGGCGTTGGGTATACACGCAGATTCCATTTACGAAAGAGAATTTCTTTTTGACAAAATTAACGAGCGTACCATTTTAGCATTTCAACAAATCACTTCAAGAAATCCCGTTTTTGAACCCGAGGCAATTTTTAACGTAAAGTCTCTTGCTCTTCCTAAGTATGCAACTAACTACTCAGCACTTGCAAACGACGTTAAAGTAGGTACTGCAACGGGCACTCAATACGTTATTTATACGGGAAACGAAGGCACTGCAAAAACGATGCAGGAGTTTTTCCGTGACAATGAAATTGCAGTACACGTAACCTACGACGTAGAAGACGACTATCCCGTCCTTCTCATTCCCGAAAGAATATCAAGGGGGTTTACTTGCCCTGAAGCAAAGTTGACGCTTATTGGCACCGACGACGTAGTTAGAAAGTCGGAAACGAGAAGGAAATCCTCAACTCGCAAGCGCCATGCATTCGTAATGCCCGAAAAGGGAGATTACGTCGTACACGAAAAACACGGTATAGGTCTTTCAGAAGGTCTCGTTACTCTTACTACTTCTCAAGGGGTTAAAGATTATTTTGCCATACTCTATCGTGGTGGAGATAGACTCTATCTTCCCGTTGATAAAATGGATGAAATTGACAAATATACCGGTGGTGGCACTCCTGCCTTACACAAGATAGGTGGTAAGGAGTTTGATAGGGTAAAAGAAAGGGTAAAAGCATCGGTTAGGGAAATGGCCTTTGACCTTGTTAACCTATATGAAAAAAGGTTGCGCACTAAGGGATATAAGTATTCTCCCGACACTCCGTGGCAACAAGAATTGGAAGACAGTTTCCCCTACGAAGAAACCGATGACCAACTAATTGCAATTAGCGAAATTAAGGAAGATATGGAAAGGGGCAGAATTATGGACAGGCTCCTTTGTGGCGACGTAGGTTTTGGTAAGACGGAAGTCGCCCTTCGCGCCATATTTAAAACTATAATTGAAGGCAAGCAAGCAGTATTCCTTTCTCCTACGACTATACTTTGTCAACAACACTACAACACCTTGCAAGAACGCTTTAAGCCGTTCGGCATAAAAATAGATATGCTCTCTCGTTTCGTATCCCAAAGTGAAATAAAGAGCGCACTAAAACGCATTGAAAGTGGAGAAACGAGCGTTGTGGTTGCAACGCATAGAATACTTGCAAAAGACGTAACTTTCCACGACCTTGGACTGCTTGTTTTGGATGAAGAACAACGCTTTGGCGTAGAGCATAAGGAAAAGATTAAGGTGCTAAAAAACGACGTTAACGTACTTTCTCTTTCCGCTACTCCTATACCCCGTACCCTTCATATGGCAATGAGTGGAATTAGGGATATTAGCACCCTTGAAACACCACCTAAAAATAGACTACCCGTTGAAACTTACGTGGTAGAATGTTCCGATGCTCTCATAAAAGACGCTTGCGAAAGAGAAGTTGCAAGGGGTGGACAGGTATTCATTCTTTACAATCGCGTAGCGTCTATAGAGCGTTTCCATCGTGATATTCAAGACTTACTTGGTGGTAATATTACCGTTACCTATGCTCACGGTCAAATGGATGAAAACGAACTTTCAAGAAAACTCAAAGAGTTTTACGACAAGGAAGCCGACGTTTTAATTGCAACTACTATAATTGAAAACGGCATTGATATTCCCGACGCTAACACGCTAATCGTAATTGATTCGGATAGACTCGGTCTTGCTGAACTCTATCAAATTCGTGGTAGGGTAGGTCGTTCTAATACATTGGCATACGCATATTTCACAGTTAGAGAAGGAAAGGTATTAACTGAAAACGCAGAAAAAAGACTTGATGCACTTTTCCGTTATACCGAACTTGGAAGTGGTTTCAAAATTGCTATGCAAGACCTTGAAATTAGGGGTGCTGGTAACGTACTTGGCAAAGAACAACACGGCAATATGGAAAAGGTCGGTTACGATATGTACTGCAAACTCTTAAAAGAGTGTGTAGATGAAATTCAAGGTAAGCCCGTTGTTAAGGAAAAGGAAATTGAAGTAAACGTATCGGGAGATATGTCTTTACCTAAAGATTTCATCAAAGAAAACGCAAAGAGAGTGGAGTTTTATAAGCGTACGGCAAGCATTGCAAGTTACGTTGAATATGAAGATTTCCTAAAGGAAATGAAGGATATTTATCGCAATATTCCACGCTCGGTGGATAATCTAATTAACGTTGGTTTAATCAAAAACCTTGCAAGAAAGATAGGAGTTGTAAAGATAGTCGCTACCGAGCAGGGTATGGGACTTCACTTTGAAGACGGCTCTATTTACGGAAAGGAAGGAATCTTTAAAGCAATATCGGAATTTTCAAAAGAATGTATACTTTCACCCTCTAATCCACCTATGATTATCTTTGATAACCGCAAAAAAACGGTGGAATCAAGGCTTGCATTGCTACGCAATTTCTTAGTGACCGCTACATCTTGTGGTTAAAATTTAGATAACTCAAAAATTTCATTTATTTTCTTGTAATTTACTTTCATATAATGTATAATGTTCTTTGAATTTATAATTATAAAGAATTTAAGGAGTACACCTTAATAATGAAGAAAAGAATTTTTACTATTCTCGCACTCGTACTCGTAGTTGCTATGATGGCAACCGCACTCGTAGGTTGCAGTTTCTTTAGAGAAAACGACTACCGCGTAGCGAACGAAACCTACGTAACCGTAAAGCATCCTAACGGCGTAACTTTAAACGTAAGTTACAACGAAATTTTGGACTACTGCAACGGCAGTTCACGTCTTTATAGTTACGTTCAATACTACGGACTTTCAGTTGGCGAAGCACTTGATCTTTGTGTTGAAGGCAAAATCCAAAGCACCTACGTTCTTGCAGAAGCAATGGGTACTTTAACCGATGCAAGCAAAACCTCTCAAGCACGTATTAACGCACTTTTTGGTGGTGGCGCTAAAGTTAAGGCAGAAGACGTTCTTACTTATGCAGAAAGATATGCAGCAATCTTTGCAGTAAACGACTCTATTGATAGCGCAATTAAAACTAACATGGAAAGCGCAAGAGCAGAAGATTGGTCACGTGCATACAAGAAGATTTCTCAAGAAAACGTTGAAGAAAT
>JAZQVF010000217.1:0-14876 GCA_045631675.1 Candidatus Stercoripulliclostridium sp. | reverse complement strand
TTCCTTAATAGACTTAGGCTCAACCTTAAGGATTAGTTTTTCCTTGGTACCAAAGAAGGAAAGTAAACTTATTGCACTACCTACGCAACCAAATACGATACCTGCAATAAGATATCCCTTTTCAAGTCCTAAGGAGTCGGTTATCATTGGTACTACTAAGGTAGGAGCAATTCCACCTATCGTGGAGCCTATACGGGCAATAGAAATGAAACTTGAGCGTTCGCTATCGTTGGGGGAAATGGCAGAGGATAAACTCCAAAACGGTACGTCTTGAACGGTAAAACACATTCCCCATAAAATATAGGTGAAGTAGCAGAATACAAGTTTACCTGCATCGCTTACTATACCAAGATACTTGGGAGATAGGAAAAGCAAACAAGTTGAAATTGCAATTATAGCGGGGGAGAAAAGAAGATATGGTCTAAATTTGCCCCATTTGGTTTGCGTCTTATCAACCAAAATGCCCATTAGTGGGTCGTTGAAAGCATCAAATATTCTTGCAACTAAAATTAAAATACCTGCTTGAATTGGGTCAATACCTACTGCATCGGTAAAGAAAATGAGTGCAAAGGTTGACATAAGGGTATAGATCATTGATCTGCCAAACGCTGAGGCAGTAAACGAGGCATATTCATGTTTTGCAACGTATTTAGTTTCAGTCATGTTTTCTCCTTAATATCGTTCTCACATTTTTGTGATTATATAAAAAGGGATACTTAAACCTAAGTTCAAGCACCCCGTTTTGCTATTTCTTTTTATCACGACGGAAAGATAAAATTTCCTTCCAACCTGAGTTTTTGTAGTTGTTGTAGCGGGTTATGAAGTATCCAACTACTGCAGACACCGCTACGGATATTGCCATTACTATCCAGAATCCGTACCCTTTTCCTTCAAACGGTACGCCCGTGTTCATTCCCCAAAACGATGCAAACAAAGTAGGTACGCTAATGATTACGGTCATTATGGTAAGCGTCTTCATAATGGAGTTTTGGTTGTTGGAAATAACGGAAGCGTAGGTTGACATCGTGGAAGCCAAAATCTCTTGATAGTTTTTACACATATCAATAGCCTGACGGTTTTCAATTACTACGTCGTCAAGCAACTCTTCTGATTCTTCATCAAGTTTCTTTGCCATCTTCGTAACCTTTTCAATAACTATGCTATTGCCACGAAGGGAAGTAGAAAAGTATACGAGTGATTTTTCAAGGTCAAGAAGTTGAATTAGTTCCTTGTTCTTCGTTGCCCTATGAAGTTCTGTTTGAATACGTTGTGATGAACGGTCTATTTGGCGCAAATATTGAAGATATTTAACGTGGGTATAATATAAGAGTTGGTATAGGAAAAACTCCTTTTTGGCAGTATCAAGCCCCTTTGCTCTACCTGCAAGCAAACTATGTATTACGGAGTTTTCTCTTAAGCAAACGGTAATGATGGTAGACTTAGTAAGCACTACGCCGAGAGGCATAGTGGAGTAGGTAAAATATTCTTCTTCCTCTTCAATGGTTGGAATGTCAAAAAGAACTAAGGTATCACCATCGTCTACTTCAATACGAGCGCGCTCTTCTTCGTCAAGCGCTGCTTTAAGCAAGTCTTCATTAACTCCCGTTACGCGCTCTATAAGTTCAATTTCGCGGTCTGTTGGGTTCTCTAAATGAATCCACTTATTCTTAATGTTAAGGCCACCACCAAACTCGGGGCTTTTTTCTACGATGCGTGCTTTTTCAGTTTGAAATAATTGAATCACTTTGCACCTCCTTCCTTAAAAAATAAAGGGATACGACAAGCCGTATCCCTTTTGAAGAGTGCAAAATAGGGTTGCCACAACTTCCGCTGTGGCTTACGGCTTATCTGACTATTAAGTTTCTACTATAAGGGTCGTCCATTTTTCTACCTTTTAGTTTAGTCGTTATGGTTTGAGCGCATAACAAAACTTTTTATTATGCGCTCTTGGTTTTTTTCGTTATTTGTTGAATAGGTCAAAGTATACGCCGGAGCAAACTGCTAAGCAGTCAAGGAAGATATCCTTTTCTTCGGGTGAGTATACGCCTGAACTTACTTCGGAGTCAAGATATTCTGCAAACTCGGTTAGGGTTTGTTCGTCAAGAGCAGGATCTTCAGCAACTCTGATGGTTAGGTTTACAAGTTCAAGAAGATGTAGTGCGCGTTCTTCTTCGGGGGTAGCGGGAACTTGGTCTACTACTGCAACAACTTCTTCTTCAACCTTAACGGGTTCAATTACAACTTCTTCTTCAGCGATTACGAGATCTTCTTCTACTTTGGGGGTAGTTACGATTTCAAGAATTTCGCTGTCGCCAAGTTTAGATGCAAGAATGTCTTCAATTGCAGAATTGATTTCTTCAATGTTTTCAGAAATGAATTCGTCTTGGGTTTCACGGAAGATGATTACGTAGGTGTCAAGTGCATCTTGGAAGTTGCGGAAAGATTGTTGAACTTTCTTGTATTCATTCTTGCCAGCAAGGTTTAGGAATGCGCCGAAGATTACGTATACGATCCATGGAACAACGATAGTGCCGAGTACGGGAAGTACGAGAAGCACGATGCCCTTGATTCCTTCTACGGTAGCAACGTCAATACCTTTAACTACGTCGTAGCAACCAACTGCTGAAAGAAGAATGCAAGCAAGGATAACGATGGAACTTACTACTTTGTAGAAGCCTTTGCCACCCTTGAAGTTGGGGTTGCCTTTACGTGCGCCAAGAGCATCTTGTTCGCTTACGTAGTCTGAAGGATAGCCGGTTTGTTGCTCTAAGAATGCGCCCCAGCCACGAACGACTGAAACGGGCATTGCTTGAATGCGAGCGTTAAGACCATCAACGTTTTCAGCATCAACGGTGCCGTTAGCGTTAAGATATGCTACGGTGTCGTCAAGTTGCTTTCTGAACTTGTTGGCTTTGCTACCTGATTTAATTGCAAGTGCAATGAAGAAGGTAAGGATTACTAAGATAGCGCCGAGTGCTAAAATGTAAACTGCAGGTGAAAGGGTTCCACCGAGACCGAGGAAGTCTATCTTACCTAAAATTGATTGGATGCTTTCGATAATTTTTTCCATATCCCGCTCCTACAAGAATAGTATATGTGTTTATTATAAATGCAATCGCCAAATTTTGCAACCCCTTTTTTTAAAAAATTTATATTATATATAAATATATGCCTTTTTCGGGGCTAAAATTCAATGACTTCGCCTTGGTTAAGCACAAAAACTGCCTTCCTTGAAAGTTTTCTTCCCGTCATTTCTTCGTATGCACGAGCGTAAAGCGCTATTTGCGTGCGATAGCGCTCCCTTAAGGTTTCCGTTGAGCCACCCGAAACTTTATAGTCTATGAGAAGATTGCTCTCCCCTTCTACCACAAGGTCCATAACCCCTTGCACTAAGGTCCTATCGCTCGCCTCTGCGCCTGCAATTACTTCGCAAGCAGGTGCGTAGTATATAAACTCTTGCTCGCGCAAGCACTTGCCTGCACGCACTTCGTCAAAGAGTGGATGGTTTAGCGTTTTTGCAATAATAGTCGCATCAACGACTCCTTTTTCAATTAAGCCTTCACTTTCCAACTCTCCTATAAACGCCTTCATCTGCTCTCTTTCGGTTAAATTGAAGTCTATTAATTCCATAACCTTGTGGTAAGCAATACCTTTTTCTGCACTTTGGGATACTAAACTTGGAATATATGGTTTTTCATCTACGTGATTTGCGTTTAATCCCGTTACCGAATACTTGTTTGACAGGCGAGTGCTTTCTTCATAAGGGTAACTCATAAAGGTTAAAGGTTTAACTTCTTCCTTGCCCCTTTCTACACAAACTTTCTTTTCACACTCTTTGTTTACTTTAGCGTCTCTTTCAACGAGTGCTTTAACACCCTTGTTTCTTTCTGCAGAGAAGATTATCCATTCCATAAAGGCAGTTAGGTCGGAAGGAAGGGTTAAGCCGTCCTTACCTTTCAAGGAAAGAGTTTCTTCTTTGAGCGCCACCCTGCCCACTACGTATAAACGACACTTTGCGCGAGTGAGCGCAACGTACATAAGGCGCAAGGCTTCAAAGTTTTGTTTTTCTAAAATGCCCCTTTCAATAGCGCGCCTTCTTGCACTCTTTGTAGATTCCCCTGCCTCTTGCGCAAAAGAATTGGTACCTAAACCGTAACGTGAATCTAAAACCACCCTTTGCGTTTCAACCTTATCACTGCGCTTAGCACCCGAGCCACCAACGAATACTATGGGGAATTCCAAGCCCTTACTCTTGTGTATGGTCATTACCGACACTGCGTCAAGCGCAACGAGTGGTGGCTCAATTTCCAACTCTATTCCACTATCCAAAAGTTCTAAGTATCCTTCAAGCGTAGCACAAGTTTTCTTGCCCTTAATTTGTTGAATGAATGCGTTATAGTAGCCTATTCTATCTTCCCTGCCTTCTGCAAGCAAAGAAGATAGGTATCCTGATTTAGTCATTAGTTTACCTATAAGTGCAGGCAAACTTATAAGTGATGAAAGTTTTTTGTACTCTTTAATCTCATTAAAGAAACCTTCCACCTTGCCTTTAAGGGGTCCATCATACTCGTTTACTGCTTGATGGAAGTAGTATGACTTGTAGTTTTGTTTCCTTATTTCTGCAAGTTCTTTTTCGGTAAACTTGCCAAAATAGGAAAGCATAGCACCTGCAAGATACTTGTCTTGCTTATAGTTGTCTATAACTCTTAAATAGTTATTTATGGCGTTTACCACTTCTTCGCCGTCTTTGTTGTCAAAGCCCTCTGCGTGGTATGGAATACCAGCCTTTTCAAAAATCTTTCTTAACCCTATAAAACTATCTTTTTTACGATAAAGAAGTGCTATATCGCTATATCTTATTTTGCGATATCCGTTAAGATTTTTGTCGTATACTTCTTCCTTTCCTACGAGCGCTTTTATTTTGTTTGCGATATACCAATCTTCGTTTTCTTCTTCAGTTGCTACCTTTCTTCCTTCTTTAACGGAATAAACAAAATCGTCTACGGCAACCTTTTCCTTGTCCTTAGGAGTAAAGACTGCAACCTTTACTTCGGGCGTCATTTGAAGGGCGCAAGCCTCTAAACCTGCCACGCCAAAGCGAGATTCTTTGTCGTAATCAATGCCACCAAAATCGTAGGTCATAACGACGGAGAATACGTCGTCTACGAAAGAAAGCACTTGTTGAGCAGAGCGGAAATTCTTTTTGAGCGCTACGTTTTCGCCTTCTTCGCCCTTTTGATAACTCTTGAGTTTGTCAAGGAATATTTGTGGCTCTGCTTCACGGAATCCGTAAATTGCCTGCTTGACGTCCCCTACCATAAAGAGATTATCCCTTGCTATCTTCTTGAAAATTGCTTCTTGTAGTTTGTTGGTGTCCTGATATTCATCAAGGAATACGTAGTCTATGCTTTCGCTAAATTCCTTTGCGATTTGCTCGTTTTCAAAAATCTTTAAGGCGTATCTTTCAATATCTTCAAAGTCTTGCTTTCCTTCTTCTTTCTTGATGAGTGCAAACCTTTCCCTAACGAGCGTTACCACTTCTAAGAGTTTTAAGACGATATCCCTACTACATAGGTCTTCCTTTCTTAAAACTTCAAGGGGTTTGCCAAACGCCTCCCTTGCCTTTGCGTTCAATTCCTTTATCTTTTCGTTATAGGGTATAAGGTTAGTTACGAAATCGTTAAAATGCCAAGTGTATTTCGCACCCCTTGACGGCATAGATGCAAACTTATCTTTTTCATTTATATATTCAATGAAGTCTTCTTCGTTGGAATGTATAATGCTTGCGCAGTAATCGTCTAACTCGTAAAGTTTTTCAAGACATTGAGCGCGCTCTTTTTCCGTAATCTCTTCAAGTTCAATTAATTTCTTAAACTCTTCTTGCAACTTTTCGCGAATTAGGCCACAACTCTTACGGAAATAGGAAATAAGGTTAAGGACTGCCTTGCTTTCAAGTAAATCTTTTTGCGCCTCAGCCTTTGCAAACTCAATAAACTTGTCGGGGTTTTCTTGTGCAGATAGAAATCTCAAAATAAGCCCTATGCTCTCTTTTAAGCCTTCAAAACTCTTTGAGTTACCGTATATTTCTGCAATATCGTTAAAGGTAGTATCGCCCTTTTTGATAAGTTCGCCAAAAATTTGGTCCATAGCAAGACTCTCAAAGGACTTCTTTTCTTCTTCGTCAAGCATATCTAAGGTGGGCGTTTCCCCTATAACTTCAAAATATCTTTTGAATATTTGCCCACAAATGGAGTCAATGGTGCCAATGTATGCAAAGGGTAGCAACTTGAGTTGCTCCTTATAATGCAAGGCCCGTTCTCCACCAAGTCTTACGGCGTCTGAAAGCCTTTCCGTTAGTTTCTCACGCATATCGGCAGCACTTGCCCTTGTAAAGGTAAGTACTATAACCTTAGTAACGTTGCCGTATTCCAAATAGCGCAAAATCTTTTCCACCATTACGGTGGTTTTTCCACTGCCTGCGCTTGCAGATACCAACATATCTTTGTTAATGAATTCAAGAGCGGGTGCTTGACCACTTGCTACAAAATCAATCGCCATAGTTCTCTCCTTCATCAAAAATTACGTTTAACGGGCTATTGTCCGTGTTACTTGCCCTTTCTTCCCCTTCTTCTACTCCACCACAAATGGTTTTATAACTACAACCGCTACAACTACCTGCTATGGGAGAGCGCTCAACGTTACCATCTACAATCTCTTTTATGGCAATGGGTATAATTTCCCTAACGTACCTAAGTATCGTAGCCATATCTTCTTCCGTAACCTTATTCTTTTTAGAAGAAGTGGTCAATTCCCCTTTCTTGATTTTTATCTTGACGGGTAAAACGGGAGAGTCGTGCAATTTCTTATCATCAAGCATTGCACTTTCAAAAGTACCCTTGTCCAAAGATTTTATAATTTGTGGGTCCATTACCACCTGCCCTTCAAAACGATAGTTTCTACCCGTTGAGAAGTATCCACTCTTGATAGGCATATAGAAAGAACCTGCGGGAATTAAGTCTAATACGTCGCGCAACACCAAAAGATAAAGGTAAAGTTGCAACTTTTGACCGTAATAAACTTTGGAAAGGGAACTATTCGTTGAACCCGTTTTATAGTCTATGGCAATCGCCATCTTTTTGCCATCACATTCGCTTACGTCTACTCTATCTATCTTGCCGTGGAAGGCAATATCTCCATAAGGAGTTTTGAATTTGACGGGTTTAACGGCATTTTCCCTTGCACTAAATTCAAGTTCAATATAGGTTGGGTCAAAATCTCCCCTAAGCACGTTTTTCGTAAGTTCCGTTATCGTAGTATAACATTCCTTTTTCAATCTCTTGAGTAGATAGGCTATAGCGGGATCGTTGTAAAGATATTTTAAGTTTTCAGCATCAAAGACTGATTTTATTGCTTTGTCTGCATAAAGATTTCTTTCTTCTACGCCCATTTTTCTAAGTTTTCCCTTCGTTAAAAGAAAATACTTTTCAAGCACTGCGTGAACGAAGGTACCTACGTCGGTTAAACGAAGTTTTCCTTCCTTTCTTTCCTGCAAACTTAAACCAAACTGCAAGAAATGACGATAGGGACAGGTAAAATACTGCTCCATTTGCGTAATTTTAGAGTGGTTATCGTTGCCAAAGGTATATTGTAGAGATACGCTTTCAAGTGGTGCTTTCTCTTCCGTTATAAGTGCCTTTTCTTTGTCGTTTAAGGTGGCAAAAAGTCTATCGTTTAAGTCGCCCTTTCTTTCCGCCGCCCCATAAGTTAAGGTATAGAAAGCATTGTCGCGGTGTCCTACTGCGTCTTCTAAACCCATTACGTTTAAGGTGCTTTCTTTCAAAAAGCCTTCGTTTAGACTTATAAGTTTGGTATCAACAAGCCTTAGCGTATCCTTTATAACTTCACTTGGCTTGTTTTCCGTGCCGTCAAGAGCAATTTCAGCGTATCCTAAGTAGAGTTTGTCCGTTTTAGTGATTAGGTCTATAAAGGCAAAACGCTCTTCCCTTATTCTATCAATAGGTGTGGGATATAGCCTTACTCCACTATCTTCAAGTTTATCCATATCAATAGGAGAAACTATGGCTTGGAAACCGTGTTGGGCAGGTAGACTATCCTGCGTTGCACCTATTACGAACAACGCTTTTTGCTTTATAATGCAACTTTCCCTTAGCGTGCCTACGTATACTGCGTCTATATATCTTGGTATCAACGCAATCTCTTCCGCCTCAAGCGATGAAAGGAAGGTCTTTTTGAAATTCAAAGGACTCATTATCTCGTCGCCTATCAACGCTTTATACTCGCTAAGTAGGTAAACTATTCTATCCCTTGCTTGCTCGTTTAATGGTTTTAAGGTAGCATCGTCAAGGTTAACGGTCTCTTCAAAAAGAGTTAACGTTTCTTCACTCTCTATAATCTCAACGATTTTGTCTACGAAATACTCCACTCTATTTCCTCTTTCAAAAGGAGTAGTAAGTGAAAGCATTTTCCTTCTAAATTCTTCAAACCTATCTTCACTAAAAGGCTTTTTGTAGTCGTCGTAATTTAGGTTTTCGCCTATTATGAAATTTTCAAAATCACAAACTTCTTCAAAACTCGTGGAAAATAGTGGGTTTTTAATAAGGTTTCTTACCTTATCAAGCCTATAACCAAACCTTGCAACTTCCAAGATTGCAACTATAAACTTACTGAAAAGAGATATGGTCAAAGGATATCTTTCATCAATAAAATGCGGTATGCCGTAACGGGTCAAGATTTCCTTGAAATCCATAGAGGCAGGCTCTCCACAATCAACTACGGCTATATCGTTAAAGCGCAAGCCTTCCCTTCTAACAAGTCTTATAATCTCCCTTGCTACTGCGTTATATTGTGAGTATACGTCGCACTCTTTGAAAACGACTATTCCTTGTCCCGCCTTTTTGAATTGTGGTTTTAGTGGAGTGAAAAGATTTTGGTGTAGCACGTTAAAAGGCTCTTTAATCCTTTCAAATACGCCGTCTTCTAAAACATATTCCACCTTTTCCGTTTGAAGATAACTCGTTAGTCTTTCTATGACTTCGCGAGGGTAAAGGTCGTGATTTATACCAAAATTAGTTTTAGCAAGGCCTATCGTTACGCTTTTTGCACTCCTACCGAGCGCGCTTATGATTTCTATTTGCTTTTGAGAAAGAGAGTCAAAACCGTAAAGGTAGATATGACTATTCTCTATCTTCGTGGAGTTTGCTATTTCCCTTCTAAACGCCTCAAGCCTCGTAGTAGAGTCGGTAAAGGAGCCGAGCATATCCATATATTCGCGATAAAGTAGTAGGATATCTTGCGCCTTATTCAAAGTAGTGCCACTGAGTTTCATTAAACTTTCTTCAAACTCTTTTATGCTTATACCGTTATTTCTAACTGAAGAAATTACTGCATACATTTCCCCTGCAAAACCATCGGTGAGTGCAGATTTACCATAATGTACGAGTTTACTTTGACACTTGTTTACTACCTTTTTGAAGAATAATACTGCACCTTGCTTGCTAAGAGTGCTACCAATTTTACCTTCCAAAGTCTTGCTTGCAAAACGCATAAAGGAAACGACTTCTATATTCATAGAGCCTTTTAAGTCAAGTCTTTCAAAAATTACCTTTTCTGCACTTAGCGCGTGCGCATCCGGCACGATAACGACGTGCTTTTCTTCTAATCCGTTTAGGGCAATTTGGTCTATGACGGCTCGCATGCCTGCATTTATCGTATTGGTGGTTATAATTTTTATCATAGGTTTTCTCTCTTGCGTGCGCGCAAGCGTACACATAATACATTAACACAATGAAAAGATTTTTTCAAGATGCAATTTAATTATAACGGATAGGATGTCCCCTTTTCGGGACTAAAATAGCCTTGCTACGATTATTGAGCAATCATCTCTATCTTCTCCTACTAAATTAACCACGTTTTCCATAACCTGCGAGCATATTTCATCGGGATTGCGAGTGTTGGTCTTAGACAAAATTTCTTCTAGTCTCTCCTTTCCAAGTCCGTCTATTATGCCGTCTGAAACTAACACTAAAAAGTCGCGTGGGGTAAGTTGCCTTACTTCGGTAACTGGGACTATCTCGTCCACAATACCAAGCGGTAACGACCCACAAGGTATCTCTTCTAAACCGTCGGGAGTTATGATATAGCCTTCCCTTGCTCCTTGCTTAATGAAATCAACTTCCCCCGTAAAGGTGTCAATTACCGCAACGTCAACGGCGTTGAATTCTTCCTTGCCCCTTGCCTTTTGAAGAGTATGTACGCTTTTTAGCACGGTAAGATGGTCAAACCCTGCTTTATAGAAACTTTTTATAAGGTTTATTGCACAAGTGCTATTTTCATCTGCTTCTTTACCGTGCCCCATTCCGTCTGACAAACAAAGCATAACCTTGCTTTCGCTAAGCCTTACCACTGCGTCTTTGTCGCCACTACCACTATCGGTTGCAGAAAGTACCCTTTCTCCGTAGGCTACCCTATACTTTGCATCTTTTTTGAAAGTTATGCTTACCCTACCGTCAACCCCCTTTTTCTCTTCCACTCCTTTCATAGGGGTACCCATAGTTTTTGAAACAATTTCCCTTACTCTCCCTTTCTTGCCGTCGTATTCGTTTAGGTCAATACATATCTCTCCACTTTCGTATATAACGACGTCCTTTAGCGTTATTCCCGCTTCGTTAAAAGCGTCTCTTAACTTCTTTTCCCTTTGTAGATCGTACACTATAGGCGTGCCTACTTCCTTTGCAAGTAAACTTAGTATTTCCCCTAAACCTTCCACTTGCTCTCTTAAAAGATTTTTGTTTTTACCCTGTTCCCTTTCCTTCTTTATGCGCTCTTGCTCTTGAAAAAGTATTTCGTTTGCCTTTACTATAAGTCCGTTAAGTCGCACGCACCTACTACTCAAAAAAGGGGAGGCATCCAATATGCTTGCCTTACCCATTTCTATTGCAGAACTCATCAACTCTTGAATTACCATTTCCGTGCCGTTGCCACCAAGACACTTTTTGCAGTGTTGAAAATTTCCACATCTTTTGCAAACTGCGTTTACCACTTCGTTTGCAAGGTCTAATGGATTGAGAGATTCCTTTCTTTCATCACTTTTAAGCGAAGTTCCTACTTCATAAAAACAACTGCTAAGACGTTCAATTTTATCTTTGACCAGCGCTCTATTTTTGTTGATTAGCGCACGCGTTACTCCACCGTTTTCAAGGGAAAATTTGGAAATTATCTTGCTCTTAATTTTGTTTGGAAGAAGTATCGTTGCAAGTGTCGGTATGCTTAACGCAATTAAAGAAAGATAACTACTTTCAACGGCTCCCGTTAGTATCGCTAAACTCTTGACGATAACTGCCCCTATTCCCCCAAAATAGGCGTATTCTTTTTTAAAAATCGCTATCAACACTCCGTAAACTATGCTAAACACGAAAAGTGTTACGGAATGAAAAAGTCCACCTATTCCAAAGGAAACGCTTGCCCACAAAACGTTGTTTTTACCCGTGAGCGGGAAAATCAAAAGGGATAGCAAAACCATAAACTCGTAAAGGCTGAAAAAGTATATATTCAAATACCCAAGTCCAAAGCCTAACACTGCCATCGTTATGGAAAAAGATATCCTTTCAAAGGTGGAAAGGGGGAAGTTGAGTTTCTTTGCAAGGATAACGAATAATACGCTTAGAAATATATAAAACAACGGTATGCTCAACACCACTCCTGCGCATTGATACACCCCACTCGTAAGGTCTTTAACGCTAAGCACCACCTTAGGTATATAAGAAAGTATGCCGTAAATTAAAAATAGCCAACTCTTTGGTTTTTTGCCCACCTTGTAGTGTATGAAAAAGGTTATGAATAGCACTAAAACGGGTGTTGCCAAAAATAGCAATTTCCACCAAGAAAACTCAAGCGCTATGCCTGATAAAATAAAAAGTGGAGAAAGTACGAGTAAATTTTGTTTGGAAAAGGCAAGCGCAAAGAGAAAAGGTATGCTCAAAAAGGCTATACCACATTTTATTTCTATAAAATGGAAAAAGGCAAAGAGTATAGTAAATACTCCATATTTTATAATATCGTTTTTCATAACGATAGGATAAAAGAAAACAAGCCTCGTTTTAAGGCTTGTTTTGTCGATTATCTATCCTTTATGCTTTTACTCTTTTTACCACTTCCAAATCGTTAAGGAATCCGTCGTCGGCATCGTATTTAAGAATTACTCTACCTAATATGGAATCTATCTCGCCAAGGAATGCCGTCCTTGAGTCAGAAGAATTTTGACGGTTATCTCCACAAAAATAGAACTGACCCTCGGGAATTACGATAGGACCGTGCGCGTCGCTTTCCCTTGCCCTAAGTTGAGAGCCAAGATAGTTTTCTTCTTGCTTTTCACCGTTGACGAAAATGAAATATCCCGCACCGTCTTTCTTTATTTCCACGGTATCTCCCGGCAGTCCTATTATACGCTTAATGTAGTATGCTTCCCCCGTTTCCGATTGAATATGAGTGTTGAAAACGACTATATCCCCTCTCTTATAGTTTCCTTGCTTAAAGAGAATAACGTTGTCAAGGTCGTGGATTGTTTGCTCCATAGAAGGGCCTGAAACGGGAATGGTTGCAAACATCCAGTTTGAAAGGAAGTATGCACCAACTACGCAAACCACTACGAGTAATATATCAATTATTATCTTTACAATCTTGCTCATATTATATAAATAACACGTTTCCTACTATAATGTTTTTACCCCTTATGGACAATGATTTTACTCCATACCATTTACTTAAAGGCATAAAGTGTTCATCTTTGAAGTCAATTAGTTTTAGTCGGGTACCCATAAACAAACCTTTGGTTCCTTGCAAGTTAATTTTTGCAGAATAAGACTTCGTTCCTTCATTCGTTATTCCAAGTAGTACCACTTCCACTTCAGCGTCTTCTTCAGTATAAAGTTCTAAGTGTAATAGTCTACTCCTATCAGCATCTTCTTCAGGTGCAAAACGGTAGGTCGTAAGTCCGTCGCTATCACTCGTAAGACCTACCATACCAAGAGAAGTTTGTGCAACGCGCAAAGACTTTTCAAAAAGTACCGAGCCTGAATAATCTTCTACGAAACCACTTTCTTCCCCTGCTTGATATATTAGATTATGTATTGCGCTACTCTTGTTATCGGCAGGCTTAACAGGTAATCCTTTTAACTCAACGTGCTCAACTAACGATGAAAGGCTAAGTCCGTTTTCATACTCTACTACTGCAAAGGCAAAGAGTGGCTCCTTTTCGCTATACTCTTTTGCTTCTGCTATATATTCGTTATATGAAATAGAAAGACCTTCTTCTTCGTAATAGTCGCGCATATCGTGATGATATTCCTTGCTTGCGTAATATACGCTAACCTTTTTAATCATAGATTGTGGGTCGCAGTCTACGTTGAAGGTGGGAATGCCATCTTCACTTATTCTTATGGTTAGTTTTGGGGTATCGGGTATTTCATCTCCCCTTTCTAACGAAATAAATTTGAGCCAAATAAGAAGGGTTTTATAAGCCTCGGGGAGTATGAAATCAGTCGCTCTTGGGCTTATGGAAATCCTAATTTCTTCTTCATTCATAAGTGCAACGAGATTGGAAAGTCTATCTACGTCACTATTTCTTGCGTTTGAGCCAACTGCAATAAAAGTAGGTACTTTTATATGCCTTGCATAGGCTACGGATGCAACACCCGTAAGCCAACACATTCTTTCTTCATCCAAGGCTAATTCTGCTTGCTCGCCATAACGAGTTTGCTTAATATATTCACGGTATCCTGAGCCGTTAAGACAGCACAAGCCCTTTACGTTTTCATTTTCAGTGGCAACGACTTGCATTGCAACTTCAACGGCATCGCCAAGTCCCATTACGATTAGTGCGCCGTCGGAGATTATGCGCTTAATAAATATTATGGTGCGCTTTGCTATTATAGAATAAAGATATTGACAAGTTTCCCTTGCAGTAGGCATAACCTTTTTGATGTGGTCGCCTGCTTTAGCATATTCTCCATACTCTATTGACGGGGGGAAAGTCGTTTTAAAATCGCCCACACCACTTAGGTCGGGCACTACTACGGTATAACCGTTTTTTGCAAGTGCTATAAGTAGTTTTTCTTCAGGAGCGCGATGATATTCCCCTACTACTAAAACTACGGGAGCATCGTTCAAATTGCTCTCTTGAGATATGACACGGACGGCAACGGTTAGGTTGCCGTCCTCTTTTGTCATTGCTACGAAATGGTGCCTTTCTTCCTTTATACCCTCGCTAAGAGTACCGATATACTCGGTTTTTTCATTTTGCAAAGGTTCTTGATGAGAATTGTATCCTTGCCATACTTGGCTTGGCACCATTACTTTATAATTCATCTATTTTCTTTTCTCCATCTTTCTTTCAATGAACTTTTGAAGTTCAACCATAGGAACGATTAGGAATGCTGCGCCAATGGAAATGAGCCATTGTGCCCAATTTAGGGGTTGAGTTTCAAACAAGGTAGTTCCAACACCGGGGATAGCAACCACTGCAACTACCATAACGAGACCTACTATGAAGGAAAGGTTAAGGAACTTGTTGTTGAAAATGCCCTTATTGAAGATGGATTGATATTGACTCTTCAAGTTGTAACTATGGAATAGTTGTATGAAACAAAGGGTTACGAACGCCATCGTTTCGCTAATTGCGTGTGCTATATGAGCATCAACACCGTTTGCAAGTGCAAGGGGTTCAAAATAGAGATATCCAACGAGGAATGATGCCATAACGAGTGCCGTTTGCATTAAGCCTTGAACGATAATGTCAACACCGGTCTTGCCTGCAAATAAACTTGAACCCGTCTTTCTCGGTGGGTAATCCATAACGTTTG
>JAZQVF010000216.1:0-28384 GCA_045631675.1 Candidatus Stercoripulliclostridium sp. | reverse complement strand
ATTCAGGCATCGTCTTTGCATTGAGTGATTGCGTCATATCACGAGTGCGCTTTGCAAGGACTATCCAAGCAAGTAGACAACCTACCACTGCGTTTGCAACACCTATCCATATAGCACCAAGTCCAAGACTCATGCCAAAAGTGCCTGCATATCCAATGAAAACTACTGCGCTAAAATAAGTGGTGCCATATCCAAAAGCACTCATCCATCCACCAACGCCACGATTACCAAGCAAGAAACCATCAAGAGAAGATGCCTTCTTTGAGGTTATTACTGAAACCGCTATCATTGCACCAATAAACAATGCAAGAATTAGGTATGCGCTCCATCTTCCGCCACTAACGGAAATTAAAGTAGTACTCATTTTTTCTCCTTTGTAAACTGACAACGCAATTTAGTTAGTATCTATTATACACTTATAATTAAATTTTGCAAGTTTTTAGGAATGAAAAAGAAAAAGTGAGATAAACTCACTTTCCTTTTAATCAATTGACTTGACGATTTCACCCGTTTTTGCATCTTGAAACATTAACCAATAGCCTTCCCCCAACGAGCCTTCTACTTCCACAAAATCGCAAAGGTCTTCTGCATCTTTAGGTGGTTTAACGCTCCTTACCCCAGGCACTCCGTATGAGAGAAATTTAACTTCTCCATCTTCACTTAAAATTCCAACGACGTAGTATTCCCCCTTTTCATAGTAGACCTTAACCCACTTAGAATCCGGAATAAGTTTTTCAAGTCTTTTTTCAGTTGGATTTACAGTCATAATTTCACTCAGTTTGCCTTTTACGTTTCTATAAAAATTCTCCCCCTTTATGAAATTAAACGGTGTAGTTTTCATCTTTTCGTAGTCCACGTTTACTTCTTCAATTTCTTCTACTTCTTCAACTACGTCTTCTACTGTTTCCACCACAACTTCTTTTTCAGTTTCTTCAATTATAGGTGCTTGAACTTCTTCTTTAGGTTCCTTATAGTCCGTTTTTTCTTCTAAAACTTTATTTGGTTCTTTTTCTTTTTTCAAAGCAGTAGGAGTAATTATTGAACTGTTTCCGCCCCTTCCAACGACTTCCCCATCACGCCCAACTAATAGCACTCCTATTAGGTCACTTGACTCCACGTTTGAGTTTAAGGAATATTCTTCCCTTACCTTTTTTACTTCAAAACTTTCCTCTTTTTGCGAGCCTATTTTTATAAAAAGAGTGCCTTCCAAACTCTTAACTAAACTAAGTTTCACACCCCTTTCTTGCCCTACTCTAATGATACTTAGGTGTCCTATCGTTTTACTATCGTTTGTTAATACTATCGTCTTTTTAATAAGCATAAAAAAATCTCCCATAAAATCTTATGAGAGAACTTTTCTTTAATTACACTATTTTAGTTTTTCAACGCTTTTGCAATCTTAATGTAATCTTCAATAGAAAGCGCTTCGCCACGAATGCTTTCGGAGTATCCAAGTGAAAGCAGTACTTCCCTTGCCCTTTCCTTGGTTATTCCCATAGTGGCACCTATATTGTTTACCAAGGTCTTTCTTCTCATTTGGAAACCTGCCCTTATGAGTTTTCTTAGGAAATCTCTATCTTCAATTTCAAACCTACTATCATCAATTTCAATGTGTACTACGGCACTATCTACTTTGGGTGCTGGATGGAAAAGTAGTTTGGATACAGGGCGCGTTACCTTTGCTACACCCCTTAACTCAACTCCTAAAGTTATTGCTCCGTAGTTTTCCGTATTAGGCTCTGCAATTAGTCTATCCGCCACTTCCTTTTGTACCATAACGGTTAAAGAGCGTACGTCTAAACTACTTTCTAAAAAGCGCATAATAAGGGGAGTCGTAATATAATAAGGAATATTTGCAACGACCTTAAATGGGTTATCTCCTATTATACCTTTTAATTTTTCATCACTGCACTTTAAAACGTCAATGAAATTAAGGGTTATATTTTGTTTCCCCGCAAGTGTTTCTTCAAGTACTGGGACAAGTGCCGTGTCTACGTCAAAAGTATAAACGTGCTTTGCCTTTTCTGCTATTGCAGAAGTAAGAGTGCCTGCACCCGTGCCTATTTCAACTACGATATCGTTTTCCGTTACACCTGCATCTTTAACGATTGCACGAAGAAGGGAGCCTTCCGTTAGAAAGTTTTGACCAAGTTGCTTTTTGAATTGAAAGCCGTGCTTTTTTAAGATTTCCTTTACTTCCATTTTTTTACTGCCCTTTTTCGTATTAAACTACAATTTTGCTATATACTACTTTCGTACTAAAGAAAAGGTTTTCTAAAGTACAAAAGATAAGTAACCGCGCCTTATGGTGCGGTTATGATTTTAAGCAATATATTCTCTAACTCTTAGGTCAATGCCTAAGGTATCACACAATTCTTTTGCCTTTTTAATTTCTTCTTCCCCTACTACGTCAACGAGTGAAAGTTTTACAGAAGGTACGTACTTCATACATTCCTTTGCAAAGTTTAAAAGGGAATAGAATGCCTTTTCTCCAAATTCACTATGGCATACGTCTTGATAGGCTTTTGCGTTTGATGCATTAAGTGAGATGGAAACAACGTCAATATATCCTTTGAGTTTAGGCGCTACTTCTTCACCCCATATAAGGTCGGCTTGTCCGTTAGTATTAAGACGAGTTGTTTTGCCATGTTTGTGAAGATATTCGGAAATTTCAAGCATTTCTTGAAGTTTATAGATAGGCTCGCCGTATCCACAAAATACGAATTCTTTCGTGCCTTCAAAATCCAATCTATCAAAAGAATTGATTACTTCTTCCGTAGTAGGCTCCTTTTCAAGCCATAAACTATGCTCACTATAACTATCGTTTATACGCACGCAAAAATCACAAGCGTTTGAGCAACGATTTGTAAGATTAATATATATTTTGCCGTCAATTGAGTATGAGTAAGTGTTCATTATATCTTAAATAACCTTTTTGCGTTTTCCGTAGTTACCCTTTCAACTTCCATTTCAGGGCGCCACTCTTGAATTTTATCCTTTACGTAAGTAATATATTCGGGAAGATTTGTCTTTCCACGATATGGTACGGGTGTCATATAAGGGCAGTCCGTTTCAAGAAGTAATCTATCTTCAGGACAACTCTTAACGACTTCTGACTTTTGGAAATTTTTAAAAGTGATAACTCCACCAAAAGATGCGTGTAAACCAAGGTCAACGAAATCTTTTAGCAATTCTTTGCTACCTGCATAACAGTGCATTACCCCACCATACTCTAAAAATCTCTTGTTCTCTTTTAAGATTTCAAGCGCAAGGCCGTAAGCATCTCTTACGTGCATAACAACGGGTAGTTTTAAAGAATGAGCAAGTTCAAGTTGCTCTACGAATACCTTCTTTTGCACGTCGCGATCACTTAGGTCGTAGTAAAAGTCAAGCCCTATTTCACCAAGTGCAACGACTTTTTTATTAGCACTTATAGACTCAAAATAACGATAATCGTCTATGGTAGCACTTTTTGCATCGTGTGGGTGTATGCCTACTACTGCATAAAGGTTTTCATACTCCTCTGCAATAGAAAGGGCAAGTTCGCTTGACGGCCTATCATAACCAACGTTTATGATTGCTTCAAGACCATTTCTTTCCATTGAAGAAACGATATCCGCACGAATGGGATAGAGCCTTTCGTCATTAAGATGAGCGTGTGTGTCAATTATCATTATGAAATAGTAGAGCCACTTGCAACAACTTGTTCGGGAGTGAGAAGTACTACTTTGCCATCACTGTCTGATGCACAAAGTAACATACCCTCTGAAATGGTACCACAAAGTTTTGCAGGAAGTAGGTTCGTTACCACTACAACGAGTTTACCTACCATTTCTTCAGGAGTATAGTACTTAGCAATACCACTTAAAATGGTCCTCGTTTCAGAACCGATTTCTACGGTGGACTTTAAGAGTTTGTTGGACTTTGGAAGTTTTTCACAAGCAATAATCTTGCCAACCTTAAGTTCAACGTCAAAGAACTTATCTATAGTTATGGGTTCCTTCTTTTCCACTTCTGGTTCCTTAACTTCAACTTTTTCTTCTTTCTTAGGAGCAGTACGTTCTGCGTACATTGCTTCTACCTTTTCATTAATTTCCTTTGCATCAAGACGTTGGAAAAGTTTTTTGTCGCTTACAACAACCTTAGTGCCGTTTGGAAGTAGACCAAACTTTTCAAGGTCTTCAACTGCTCTTGCTTGAGCACCGAATTGTGCGTATACTTCCTTTGCTAAAGTAGGCATTGCGTTTTCCATTAACGTAGTACCAATAACTATGGTTTCAGCAAGGTTATAAAGTACGGTCTTTAATCTATCTTTCTTGCTTTCATCCTTAGCAAGCGCCCAAGGCATAGTTTCATCAATGTACTTGTTGGCTCTTCTAAAGATTGCCATTATCTCTTGCATTGCGTCTGCAACCTTATATTGCTCAACCTTGTCTGCTACCTTCTTGTAAGCGCCCGTTACGACTGCTTTAAGGTCTGCGTCAACTTCTTCTTCAACACCTGCGTTTTCAAGCACTCCACCAAAATATTTTTGACTCATTGCAACGGTACGGCTAACAAGGTTTCCGTAAATGTTTGCAAGGTCGCTATTAACTGAATCAGTAATGATATCCCAACTGATAACACCATCGTTATCAAATGGCATTTGAGAAAGTAAGAAATATCTAACTGCATCTACGCCGTAGAATTTTACAAGGTCGTCTGCGTACATTACGTTACCCCTTGACTTACTCATCTTGTCACCGTCTTGTAGTAGCCATGGATGACCAAAAATCTTTTTGGGAAGTGGCTCGCCCATTGCCATTAGGAATATAGGCCAATAAATGGTGTGGAATCTTACGATATCCTTACCTATAATATGCACGTCAGCAGGCCACCACTTTTTGTACTCTTCACTATGATTGCCCTCAGCATCGTATCCTATGCCGGTAATATAGTTGGTAAGTGCATCAAGCCAAACGTATACTACGTGGTTAGGGTCAAACTCAACGGGGATACCCCACTTGAATGAAGTACGGCTTACGCATAAATCGTGTAGACCGGGCTTAAGGAAGTTGTTCATCATTTCATTTCTTCTTGAAATAGGAGTGATGAAATCGGGGTTTTCTTCATAATGCTTTATGAGTGCGTCAGCATACTTGCTCATCTTAAAGAAATATGCTTCTTCTTCAGCAAGTTTTACTTCCCTACCGCAGTCGGGACATTTGCCATCAACAAGTTGAGATTCCGTCCAGAATGATTCACAAGGAGTGCAATACCAACCCTTGTATGAACCTTTATAAATATCGCCTTGTTCATAGAACTTTTTGAAAAGTTTTTGAACTTGCTTTTCGTGATAAGTATCAGTAGTACGAATGAAATAGTCGTATGAAGTGTTCATCAAATCCCAAATAGACTTAATTTCACCTGCTACGCCATCAACGAAGGCCTTGGGAGAAATACCCTTATCCTTTGCCTTAAGTTCTATCTTTTCGCCATGTTCGTCAGTACCAGTTTGGAAATGAACTTCATAACCTTGCATTCGTTTAAAACGAGCAATAAAGTCGGAAAGTACGATTTCGTAGGTGTTTCCAATGTGTGGTTTGCCTGATGTGTAAGCGATTGCAGTTGTCATATAAAACTTCTTGTTGTCCATCTTATATCTCCTACGGGATATTTTCTTTGTGCATAGGCACTCTGATAAATATACCATATTTATCAAATTAAGTAAACACTTTTAGTCTAAAAAGCCGTTAAATGGCAACAATTTAGGTTAAATAGGAATAGTTATGAATGGAGAAGTCGTTATGATTAGGCGTGGAGAAATCTATTACGCCGACCTTAGTCCCGTCGTCGGCAGTGAACAAGGGGGAGTGCGCCCTGTGCTTGTTGTGCAAAACGACGTGGGCAACCGTTATTCCCCTACCGTAATAGTGGGCGCAATTACTTCTAAACTTGACAAAGCAAAACTCCCTACTCACGTTGAACTTAGTGAAAGCACGGGGCTTGAAAAACAAAGTGTACTACTTCTTGAGCAACTTCGTACAATAGACAAAGCGCGTTTGAAAACCCGCATAGGTGAAGTTAATTCTTCAACGATGCAAAAGGTAAACAACGCGCTTATGATTTCTTTAGGTTTCTTCGGTTAGTAACCTATTTTGTATCCTTAGATACTATATTCTTCAATTTCTGCGCCAATACTGCGCATAACTTTTTTGATTATATCGTAGTTATAGCCCCTTGATGCAAGGAAACGGAAAAGTTTTTCTTTAACCTTTTCGTCTTCTAAACTTTTGCCTCTAAGGTTCTTTTTTGCAAGTTCTAAAGCGTTTTCAAATTGGTCGTCAAACTCAACGTCCCTAAGTGCAAGGTTAATTTCTTCTTCCCCTACACCCTTTCTTTTGAGTTCTTGCCTTATCCTATAACTACCTTTATGAGAAAGCGCTCTTTCTACGTAACTTAAAGCGTACTCTTCATCGTTAAGGTATCCGTATTTTGAAACCGATTCAATTGCATACTCTACTGCATCTTTGTGAAAACCACGCTCGTAAAGTTTTTCTCTAACTTCCTTTACCGTGCGATCCTTTCTTGCAAGCATACCGTAAGTATAGGTCTTAGCACAAGCCCTTGCGTTTTCTTTGAGAAACTCCTTAAACTTTTCAGTGTCCATCTCCCCTTCTCTTATTCCATAAGAAAGAGCGACTTCTACGTCAACGTTCTTCAAAGTCTCTTCTCCTACCACGATGGTATAACTCTTTTTGTTACGCTTTACTTCTTTAATTACTACCATATAAAAGTTGAGAGCCTTGAAGGCTCTCATAATTAATTAGTTAACCTTAACTACCCAGCCGAATGGATCTTCATAACGGCCGTATTGAATGCCGGTGAGTCTATCGTATAGATAGGAAGTGATAGGTCCCATTTCAAAGTTATTGATAACGTTGTCTTGTCCACCGATATTAAGCACACCAACGGGGCTTATTACTGCTGCAGTACCTGAACCGAATGCTTCGTTAAGTTTGCCTTCTTCATTCATCTTAACGATTTCATCAACGCTAATTCTTGCTTCTTCAACGGGTTTACCTTCTGCTCTTAAAATCTTCAAAACGGAATCACGAGTGATGCCGGGAAGAATAGATCCAACGAGTGCAGGAGTCTTTACAACGCCGTCAAATACGAAGAACATATTCATTGCACCAACTTCTTCAACGTACTTGTGTTCACTTGCATCAAGCCATAGTACTTGCTCGTATCCCTTCTTGTTTGCAATGTCGCCTGCAAGCAAACTTGCAGCATAGTTACCCATGCACTTTGCTTCGCCGGTACCACCAAGAGGTGCGCGAACGTATTCTTTTTCAACCAAAATTTTGGTAGGTTGTAGTCCGTTAGGATAGTAACTGCCAACGGGTGAAAGAATGATGAAGAAACGGTAGGTGTGTCCGGGGTGTACACCAAGCATAGCGTCGGTTGCAACCATAGTAGGACGAATATAAAGAGCCGTACCGGGTGCGGTAGGAATCCAATCTTCATCAACCAAAATTAATTCCTTAAGCCATTCAACCATCTTGTCAACGTCAATAGTAGGCATGCAAAGACGTTCTGCTGAACGGTTCATTCTCTTAAAGTTATCATAGGGACGGAACATGGTAATTTTGCCTTCTGCATTCTTGTATGCCTTTAAGCCTTCAAAGATGCCTTGACCATAGTGAAGTACACAGGTTGAAGGATCAAGTGAGAAACTTCCATAAGGTACGATTTCAGGTTCGCACCAAGCGCCGTCTTTATAGTCCATAATAAGCATATGGTCGGTAAAATACTTGCCAAAACCAAGTTTATTAAAATCGGGCTTTACTTTCTTTTGTTGTGTCAAAGTGATTTTCATACTTTACCTCTTATAAGTTATGTATTTTTGAGTTTCCTTAAAGGGGGATTTCCCTTGCGTTAACTCCGTAATTTTTTCAATTATTTTAGCGTCGTTTGCTACGGGTGAAGCAATCGCAATTTTAACGTTTCCACCATATTCGGTATCCAAAACCACGTGTTCTATTGCCGAAAAGGTGCTATTAAAAAGTTTATATTCACCGTAACTGAGTTCTACTGAGAATACTGAAGATAACTTTTTATCAATAATCTCTGCTTGGTTAATGGTGTCAACAACGCTCTTTAGATACGTTTGAGCAAGTCTTCCTGCTCCAAGTTTTATGCCACCAAAATAGCGTGTAACTACGCAAGCAACACCATAAAGTCCGTTCTTTTGAAGAGCAGTCATCATGGGTTGACCTGCAGTACCCGAAGGTTCTCCGTCATCGCTATACTTCATTTCGTTACTTTCAGGAGTGCCTATTAAAGCATAACAATTATGGCGAGCATCGGAGTATTCTTTCTTTATTTTTTGCACAAACGCCAATCCATCTTCAAGGCTTTCAATGGGAACGAGTTTGCAAATAAACTTTGACTTGCAAACTTCCGTTACCACTTCATAAGCCCTGTCTATGGTGGCGTATTGCATTATTTTACGATAACCTTAACGTGTTGTTTCTTACCCTTATGGATAATGAAACCTTCTTTAAGGGCTTCTTCTGGTATACTTGCATCAAAGCCAACGACCTTGTCGTCGTTTACACGAATACCACCGCCTTCAATAAGACGTTTTGCTTCGCCCTTACTACCTGCAAGTTTAAGTGCTACGAGAAGGTCTGCAACTTTGGTAACGCCTTCTGGCATTTCTGCTTCGGGCATTTCGCCACCACCACCGAATGCGCCCTTTGCTTGACGCTCTGCAAGTGATGCCTTTTCTTCGCCGTGAACAATCTTAGTTACTTCATAAGCAAGTCTTGCTTTTGCTTCGTTTATCTTGCCGTCAAAACGCTTTACGCCGTTTTCATCAACGGTATAGCAAGAGCATAGTGCCTTAACTTCATCCATTGGTAGATAGGTAAGGAATCCTAAGCACTTTTCAACGTCGTTGTCGTCAACGTTGCGCCAGTATTGATAAAATTCGTAAGGAGTGGTCTTGTTTTCATCAAGCCATAGTGCGCCTTTCATCGTTTTGCCCATCTTCTTTCCTTCGGAAGTGAGAAGGAGTGAGAAGGTCATTGCGTATGCGGGTGCGCCTTCCTTTCTTCTAATTAAGTCTGCACCTGCAAGCATATTTGACCATTGGTCGTCTCCACCACATTCTAAAACTGCACCATACTTCTTGAACAATACCAAGAAATCGTATGCTTGCATTAGCATATAGTTGAATTCAAGGAAGGTAAGTCCCTTTTCCATTCTTTGACGATAGCAATCCGCAGTGAGCATTCTATTAACTGAGAAATTTGCGCCAACTTCTCTTAGGAAGTCAATATAGTTAAGGTTGAGTAGCCAGTCGCCGTTATCAACCATTATTGCAGCGTTTTCACCTTCAAAGGTGAAGAAACGTGACATTTGTTTACGGAAACACTCAACGTTGTGCTTGATGTTATCCTTAGTCATCATAGAGCGCATATCCGTTCTACCTGAAGGATCGCCTACCATTGCAGTACCACCACCGAGAAGTACGATGGGCTTATGACCTGCTTTTTGCATATGGCTCATTGCCATAAGAACTAAGAAGTGACCTACGTGTAGACTATCTGCGGTAGGATCAAAACCAACGTAAAAAGGCACGCTTTCCTTGCCGAGAAGTTCATAAAGATCTTCTTCAAACACGGTTTGCTTAATAAAGCCTCTTTCTCTTAAGATATCCATTACATTTCTTGACATAAAAAACCTCTTTTAGGGATATTATTTCAAAAGTTTACCACACTTTGCTTGCGCGTGCAAGGTATTTAGCCAAATTATATATATTATTTTAATATATTTGCGTGCGCGCTAACCGTTTAAGTGTCTTTCGTTTATAGATTTTACGGTATTCTTTCTATTGACAAGCGCTATTAGCATCCATAGTATTAGGAAGGCGCTTACACCGATTAGGAAGGTATATATAAGTTCTAATGGCATTGCGTTAAAACCCTTGTAACGTTGTATGATTGAGCCTAAACCAGGCACCAACATATTGACGGAGTATCCGGCAATGAAACCTAATATCCCACCTGAAAGTCCTGCAACGATGCCTTCACCTAATGAGAATTTCATATAATCGCTTGAAGACATTCCAGAGAGTTTATAAAGTCTAAACTCGGCACGCCTATCGTATACGGTAACTATGGAAATATTCATTACACCCATAAGGGATATAAACCATACGAGTATTTGTAATATGGTCATAAGAGACTCAACACCAGCAAAACTCTTTTGCTCTGCGTAAGCCCATTCTTCAAAAGTTAGGGCAAAAGTAGTTGAATAATTCAAATTTTCAATAGCATCACGAAGTTCAACGAAGGTTTCTGCACTTCTTTCCGTTGCCGTAATTAAGAAGTTTGCTTTGTCGTTCATACGATAAGTGAAATTATAGTTACAGTATGCAACCATATCCCATTGGGATATACTCCTATCTATCCCTACGAGAGTAAAGGTATGCTTTTCATTCTTATAGTCTTCTGCAACGGGGCTAACCGAAATTTCATCACCTATCTTAGCGCCTATCATCATTACTACGTTTTGGTTTAAAACAATGGGATTTTCCACTTCTTTCCAAAGTTTTTCCGTATCGCCTTCAAGTCCCGTAGTACAATGCTCAAGCATCCAAAAATCGTTAACTCCATAAATAGTGAATTCTTGCTCACTATCAGGTAAATAATAATCCGTGCCGTTAAACCATCCCGCTCCCGTTATTCCTTCTACGTTAAGAGCCGTGCCTTTGATTTCATCAAATTCATTTGGTTTTAAACCACTTTGTGATACGACTACGTAATCTGCGCTATAGCGCTCTCTAAAAGGAATGGTAGCCTCTTTAACTATACCTACGACTTGGGTAATTAAGAATGAAAATGCAATTACCACTGCAATTAAAGTAGTTACCGTTTGCATTGCGCTTGAGCGAGAAATGGATATGGCTGAAAGATAGATAGGGCCACCTTTTGAAACTTTCTTAATTAGTTTTCCAATGAGTTTCGTTACAAGCCCTATTGCACAATATATCCAAAAAGCAATGGCGATAATTAAGGCAACCGAAAGAATTAAAAGTGCAATTCCACTAAGGAATGCATAGGCTACGCATATGGCTACAACGATAGCGCTTGAGATTATTAAAGTAACTAATTTTACGTCTTTGGTAGTTTTAAATCCCGTTGCACTAAGTTCCCTAACCGTCTTTTTACTTACTTGAATTACGGGTACTAAAGTTGAAAGTAAGGATACCAAAACTGATATAATAAAGGAAACTACAAACTTCCACCAAGGGTAGGTTACAGCATGTGGTGCCATAGGTAAAAGTGCCGTTGCAACAATGCTCATTGCAACGCGCCCAAGCATTAAACCGATGCTTGCACCAACGAGAGCATAGAACAAAACTTCGCTTAGCATAATGAACGCTACTTGCGTTGGCGTTGCACCTGCAGACTTGAAGATTATCATTTCACTCATACGGTTTCTTGACACTATTAGATATGCCGTAAATAGTATGAGCATTAAAGTTGCGACAAGGAATACGAGTGCTATTGAGAACAACAAAGTGTTATTTGTAACTATGCCTACAACTTCTTGATATCCGTTACCTTCTCCACATTCAATCGTTGGGAAATAGGTGGCGAATAGGTTTTCATATTTCTCAAACAAAGCATCGTTTGTAAAGTTAATATATACTGCGTTGACTTGGCCTTGATTACCTATTGCATCAAAGTCAACAAGAACGTTCATATCTGCAGTTGAACCGAATATACCTTCGTTTAAGGCAACTGCCCTAACGATAAGCGTTGCATATATGCCGTAGGTAGGAAGGTATAATTCCACCACGTCCCCTGCTTTAAGGTCTGCTTCCTTTGAAAAGTTTTCGCCTATAATTACCGAACTATATCCACTTGATTCAACGAAAGGAATAGTTGGATTAGGGGTGTTTGCATCAAACACGTCAATATATCTAACTTCGTTTCGGGAAAGATATTCTTCAAGGTCGGTTGCCTCAATAAGTACCGACTTGCTTTGCGTTTCCGTTTTTAATATACTACCCATTTTTACAAAATAGGATATATCTTTAATTTCCCCTTCCGGCTCGGCATTAAGTATCCTATCTAAACGAGCGCGAGAGAAGGTTTCGCTTTCTCCGAAATTGTCGCCGAGCAACATATCTGCGCCGTTAGCAACTCTATCGTACTCAGCCATATTAAGGTTAAAAAATACGTCGTACATTGAGAAGGCAACGAAGACCATAGCAGTAACGATAGCGATAGTAATTATAATTACCGCTACCTGTCCCTTTTCAGAGTCTGCGCTTCTTAAAATGTGCCTTAAAAATGCCTTCATACGTAGTCCTACTATTCTATTTCAACTTTTTCTTCAACTATATCTTCTTCAATTTTTTCTACTATCTCTTCCTTATCTCCGGTTACCATAACGATTTTACCATCTTTGATGGTAATTATAGTATCACCATAGTTCGCATTATGATCGGAGTGAGTTACTTGAACGATAGTTGCACCCATTTCTTTGTTTATTTTAGTGAGAAGATTCATAATTTCTTCCGAATTTTTACTATCAAGATTGCCCGTAGGCTCGTCAAGAAGTATTACTTCAGGGTTAATTATAAGTCCCCTTGCAATTGCTACTCTTTGTTGCTCGCCACCACTCATTTTTGATGGGAGTTTGTCTTTAAGGTCTAATATTCCAAGATAGCCCATTAATTCATTTGCACGAGCCTTGTCTTCATCAGTGACTTTGCCACGCAACATTATGGGAAGAAGTACGTTTTCTTCCGCAGTAAGATATGGTGCTAAGTTGAAAAATTGAAATACAAAACCAAGGTCTGTGCGCCTTAAAATGGCAAGTTCCTTTTCACTCATTGAAGAAATTTCCCTTTCTCCTAAGTAAACCTTACCTTCAGTAGGCTTGTCTATTCCACCAAGTATGGTAAGAAGGGTGCTTTTGCCCGAGCCTGATGCACCTACTATTGATACGAAACTTCCCTTTTTGATTTCAAGCGAAACGTTATCAAGCACTAAATGCTCGCCGAATTTCTTTGATACGTTTTCACATTTAAGAACTGACATACTGCTCTCCTTCACTATTTAGCATTTCCGATAGCATCTTCTGCAAGGTCGCTAAATACGTTGAATACTACGTTGATAAACAATGTACTTGCTAAAGTGTCGGTACCCGTAGTTAACTCATTATAGTTAAAGTTTGATATGAAATCGGAGTGTGCTTTAAGCATTTGTTTGTCGCTTTCGCTAAGCGCACTTACGTCCTCTACACTATCTACGCTATCAAAATCTTTTGCTAAACTATTTATAACTGCAAGGTACTCGCCAAGATAATTCTTAATTTCTTGTTTTCTCGTTTCAATATTTTCAATTTCTACCGCAACTTCCTCACTCGTGAGTTTAAAGGTTGCCATCGCTTCCAAAAGTTCTTCATCATTTTTAACGATTACACCACTTCTATATGCAGAATCAACACCCTTTCTAATTGCCCTTGCAAGCGTTATACGATGAAGATAAAGATATTCTTCTTCGTACTCTTCCCCTGCATAGTGAAGTGCAAGATATTCAAAGGGTGCGTTACCTACTTCCATAAGGGCAGTACGCAAAAAGTAAACGACGAATTCACTTAGGTTAATGCCTGAGCGCAAAGCAGTATTGACCTTTTCAACGTCTGCCATAGTTGAAGTATCTATACCCGACGATGCTAAGAATTCCATAAGTTTAGTGTTGTCTACTGCAGTATCGGCATTTAGATAAAGGGCAGTAAGCAAAGTTGAAACCCCTACTTCTTCAATAAGCGTATCAAGTTCTGCTCCCATTTCATAGGCAAGTTCGCCAAGTAAACGAGCATCTGAAAGCGTTCCACCTACCAAACTAAATTCTAAGTAGGCTTCGTAAATTGTGGTTGATGCAACGAATATATTTACAAAACTTTGTCTACCTACGCTTTCAAGCATTTCTTTTTGATCATTATCTCCTAAGAAATGTATCAGTTCGTATAAAATTTTACCTACTTCATCCGCAGTAAGTGCCGTTGCAGAAATCACGTCGTTTATACCACCTGCAAAATCAACCTTAGTTAGGTTTTCAGCAAGTTCTAAAGTGTCTGCAAACCTTGCGTTATAAGTTCCGTCTCCGTTGTCTTCAAATTTAACGAAGAAAAACCATAAACTTTCTACGGCGTATTTGGTATCCATATTCCTTAAATAACTACCAAAACTTAAAAGTTTATCACTTGGCACTGCAGACTTGGAGAATATAGAAAGAAGGGGGGCGGAAATAACGTATGAGTTTCTAATCGGTACTTCGGTATCTTCATAGCCGTTCATCGTATCAAAAAATGAAGCAACCATATTTTCTAAAAACTTAGAAACGTCTGCTTTGAATGCGTTTTCCGTTTCTAAACCGTATATTACCGTTTGATTTTTTTCTACGTCTTCCTTTTTGAGTATACCTTTATATTCCGTTTTTTCAGGTATGCTTACAAGAATTGTTGCAACCAAAAGTGCGATAACAAGTATCGTTGCAACAATAAGCATAATGTTTCTACTACTCAAAAATTTAGCCATACGCAAATATTATACACTATATGCGCGTATAAAAGCAATACTAAAAGTGTGTTGTTTATGTGAACGTGCGCACGCATACGCGTTTTCTAATTTCCGCGCGTAAACGGTTGCTAAATTATAAGGTTTATTGTATAATGTTTAGGCAAAAAATTTAATTTTAGGAAGTTAATTATGGCAAACAAGTACGATTTTAGTGCAGTTGAAAAGAAATGGCAAGATTATTGGTATAACGGCAAAGTTTTTGAAACAACCGAAGATACCTCTAAACCAAAGTTTTACGGACTTATTGAGTTCCCCTATCCAAGCGGTGCAGGTTTACACGTTGGACATATTAGAGCATTCTCATCAATGGAAGTTATCGCTCGTAAAAAGCGTTTAGAAGGTTACAACGTATTGTTCCCTATCGGTTACGATGCTTTCGGTCTTCCCACTGAAAACTACGCTATGCAAACCAAACAACACCCCCGTCTCGTTACCGACAAAAACATCATTCAATTTGAAAGACAACTAAAGCAAGTTGGTTATAGTTTTGACTGGGCACGTACCATTGACACCACGCAACCTGATTACTATAAGTGGACACAATGGATTTTCATTCAACTCTTCAAAAAGGGTCTTGCTTATAAAGCAACCACTACCGTAAACTTCTGTCCTAAGTGCAAGGTTGTTCTTGCAAACGAAGAAAGTCAAGGAGGCGTTTGCGACCGTTGTGGTGCTGAAGTAGTTCAAAAGGAAAAGGACGTATGGTTCCTTAAAATCCGTGAATATGCAGAACGTTTGCTCACCGGCCTTGATAAGGTTAACTTCCCTGAAAGAATTAAGGTAGAACAACAAAATTGGATAGGTAAATCTCAAGGTGCAGAAGTTACCTTCAAAGTAAAGTTTGGACAAGAAGAGTATCCTCTCGTAGTTTACACCACTCGTCCCGACACCATCTTTGGTGCAACCTTCTTGGTTGTTTCCCCTGAACATCCCTTACTTAGAAATTACAAAGAGTACGTCAAAAACGAAGCAGAAGTTAGCGCTTACCAAGAAGCAGCAAAACTTAAAAAAGAATTTGACCGTGTTCAAGTAAACAAGGACAAGACCGGCATTAAAGTTGAAGGTATGGTTGCCATTAACCCAATTACGGGTGCCGAAATTCCCCTATTTACCGCTGACTACGTTATGATGGACTACGGCACCGGCGCTATTATGGCAGTTCCTGCACACGACAAGCGCGACTGGGATTTTGCAAAGAAATACAACCTTCCTATCATTGAAGTTATCAAGAGCGACCTTAACGTTCAAGAAGAGCCTTACTGCGCTAAAGAAGGCGAAGGCATTATGGTTAACAGCGATTTCATCAACGGTCTTAAGGTTAAGCCCGCAATTGAAAAGATGATTGCTAAAATGGAAGAACTTGGCGTTGGCCACGCAAAGACCGACTACAAAATGAAGGACTGGGCATTCAATAGACAAAGATATTGGGGAGAACCTATTCCAATTATCAACTGCCCTCATTGTGGTCAAGTTGCAGTTCCTGAAAGTGAATTACCACTTACTCTTCCCGAACTTGAAGACTTCTCTCCCACCGACGACGGCACAAGCCCACTTACCAAGTGCACAGATTGGGTAAACACCACTTGTCCCATTTGTGGTGCTCCTTCCAAGCGCGAAACCGACACTATGCCACAATGGGCAGGTTCAAGTTGGTACTTCCTTCGTTACCAAAGTCCAAGCGACGACAACAACGTCGTTAACCCCGAAGCACATAAATATTGGGGACAAGTTGATTGGTACAACGGTGGTATGGAACACGTAACGCGCCACCTTATCTATAGCCGTTTCTGGAACCAATTCTTATACGACATCGGTGTAGTAGAACACGAAGAACCCTATCTTAGAAGATCAGCACAAGGTCTAATTCTTGGTGCAGACGGCGAAAAGATGAGTAAATCTCGTGGTAACGTTGTAAACCCCGACGACGTTGTTAAATCATACGGTGCAGACATTCTCCGTCTATTTATAATGTTTATAGGCGACTACGAAAAACCTGCTCCTTGGAGTGCAGAAGGAATTAAGGGTTGCAACCGTTTCCATCAAAGATTCTGGGCATTACAAGATATTATGGTTGAAAACTGCGACACTTCCGACCTTAACCTTGACGTACTCGTTAAGAGTGTAAGCGACGACTATGAAAACTGCAAGTTCAACACTGCTATTGCAAAGATTATGACTGCACTTAATACCGTAGTAAGCCGTGGCAAGGTATCTAAGAAAGAACTCAACACTATGGCAATTCTTCTTAACCCCGTTGCTCCTCATATGACGAGCGAACTTTATGAAATCATAAACGACGGCGCTAAGATTGAAAAGGCAAAGTGGCCCACCTACGATCCTACAAAACTTATTGATGATAGCGTAGAAATCCCCGTTCAAATTATGGGTAAACTTAAGGGCAGAGTTACCGTTAGCCGTGGTGCAACCCAAGAAGAAGTTATGGAAAAGGTAACGGAACTCGGCGTATTGAACGGCTTAAACGTAATGAAAGTTATATACGTTAAGGATAAAATCATCAATATCGTTGCTAAATAACATAAAATTAACCAACACCTTTAAGTAACTTGTTAAAAATAGTTGCAAAAAGATATTCTTTATAGATATAATATCTATAATCAAAAAATAAAAATAATCTCTATGGAGGAAATACAATATGGCAAATAACGTAAGAGTTGCTATCAATGGCTTCGGCAGAATCGGCCGTTTAGCTTTCAGACAAATGTTTGGCGCAGAAGGTTACGAAGTAGTAGCTATCAACGACCTCACCAGCCCCAAAATGCTCGCTCATCTTCTTAAGTATGACAGCACCCAAGGCAACTATGCTAATTCACACAAGGTAGAAGCAACCGAAAACAGCATTATCGTAGACGGCAAAGAAATCACCATCTATGCTAAGGCAAACGCTGCTGAACTTCCCTGGGGCGAACTCAAGGTTGACGTAGTTCTTGAATGTACCGGTTTCTACACCTCAAAGGCAAAGGCACAAGCACACATCGATGCTGGTGCACGTAAAGTTGTTATCTCTGCTCCTGCAGGCAACGACCTCCCCACTATCGTTTACAACGTAAACCACACCACCCTTACCGCAGAAGACAACATCATCAGTGCTGCATCTTGCACCACCAACTGTCTTGCTCCTATGGCTAAGGCTCTTAATGATTATGCTCCCATCAAGAGCGGTATCATGACCACCGTTCACGCATACACCGGCGACCAAATGCCTCTTGACGGTCCACAAAGAAAGGGTGACCTTCGTCGTTCAAGAGCATGTGCTTGCAACATCGTTCCTAACAGCACCGGCGCAGCTAAGGCTATCGGTCTTGTTATCCCAGAACTCAATGGCAAACTTATCGGTTCTGCACAACGCGTTCCCACTCCTGCCGGCTCAAGCACCATCCTCGTTGCTGTTGTAGAAGGCACCGCAACCAAAGAAGGCATCAATGCTGCTATGAAGGCTGCTGCAACCGAATCTTATGCTTACAATGAAGATGAAATCGTATCAAGCGACATCATCGGTAGCACCTATGGTTCAATCTTTGATGCAACCCAAACTATGGTTATCAACATGGGCGAAACCAGCCAAGTTCAAGTTGTTTCATGGTATGACAACGAAAACAGCTACACCAGCCAAATGGTAAGAACCATCAAGTACTTCTCAGAACTCAAATAATTAAAGTTCAAAACTAAATTAAAAAAGCCACTCAATTGAGTGGCTTTCTTATTATAAGGATATCAAAGTTTGATTTAGTTATTGCTTTGATATGCTTTGGGTAAAACGCGTTTATTTGGATGAAAGACAAGGCAAAAGGAAAACCCCGAAGGGTTGCTGTAGTAGACCTACTGCGCACTGACGGGACTTTACTATTCGTTAAAATACATACGTACTGCAGTCTATAAGACCTCGGAGTTTAGATGAAGAACGAACAAAAAAAGAGCCGACCGACGGGACTTTACTTGAAGTAAACGACCGAGGAAGGCTCTTTAATTTGTGATGTTATTCGCTAAAATACGAGGTCTTACTTTACTTCGTAGACTACTGCCTCATAAGGACGCAACCTAATGCTGTCCCCTAACTTTTGTTGTGGATTTGCCCAGTTGTGAATGATAACTTCTGCATCTCTTGCGTTAGGAATCTTGTCAACGTTCAAACTTACGTTCTTTTCTGCAAAGTTACAAATTACGATATAGCGATGACCATTGAGGTTTCTTTCGTAGCAGTATACCTTTCTATGCTTTTCAAAGTATTCAATGAATTCACCATCACGGATAACGTCGTTGCCCTTTCTAAATGCAATCAATTTCTTATAGAAGTTAAGGATAGAGTTGGGGTTTGCAAGGTCGTTCTTAACGTTAATTTCGCCAAGGTTTCTGTTAATCTTCATCCAGGGCTTACCGGTAGTAAAGCCTGCGCCGGTCTTATCTTCCCATTGCATAGGAGTTCTTGCATGGTCTCTTGCTCTCTTGCTCATTGCCCAACGTGCGATAGGCATAAGGAATGGTGCAATCTTTCCGATAATGGAGAAGATACGGGTAGCCATAATATCAATATACTCTTCTTGCTTTAGTGCAATATTAGTCATACCGATTTCTTGACCTTCGTATACGTATGGAGTACCACGGAGCATAAAGTAACTTACTGCAAGCATCTTGCCGAGTTCCTTTCTATAAATGCCGTAGCCGTTGCCGTAACGGGTTATGGAACGAGGTTGGTCGTGATTTTCATAGTAAAGGGTATTCCAACATTCCTTGGGAAGGTTTTGCCAACCGCGTTGTACTGCCTTAAACTTGGGAAGGTTGAGTTTTAGTGGGAAGAAGTTCATCCACATATCAACTTCCATTAGTTCAAAGGTGATTGCACTATCAAGTTCGTTTCTGCTTTCTGCAATGATGGAAGGAGCATCAACGTACTTACAACCGATTGCTTCACCTACGATCATAGTATCATACTTGGACCATGCGTTTTGGTTTACTTGGTTGAGATATTCGTGAATGTTTGGACCAAGAACAAAATGTTCGTCACCGCACATAACGGGATTCCACTTGCCGTTTGGTAGACCTTGAACCTTACTAATATAAGTGATAACGTCACAACGGAAGCCGTCTACACCAAGTTCAAACCAGTAGTTACAAATGTCAATAACTTCCTCTCTTACTTTGGGGTTATCCCAGTTAAGGTCGGGTTGCTTTTTACTAAATAGGTGTAGATACCACTCACCGGTAGTTTCATCATAATCCCAAGCGGGTCCTACAAATCTTGATGACCAGTTGTTTGGAGGACGTTTGCCATCCTTGCCTCTGCCCTTTCTCCAAATATAGTAGTCACGATATGGGTTGTCCTTGCTCTTTCTTGATTCTTGGAACCATGCGTGTTCATCTGAAGTATGGTTTACAACAAGGTCCATAACGAGTTTGATGCCACGGTCGTGCATGCCTTGAATCATCTCTTTCCAATCATCAAGAGTACCAAATTCGGGGTTAATGTCGCGATAATCGGAAATATCGTAACCATTATCGTCGTTAGGTGTCTTGTAAACGGGAGAAAGCCATACTGCGTTTACACCAAGGTCTTTGAGATAGTCAAGTTTAGAGATAATACCTTGAATGTCGCCTACGCCGTCGCCGTTAGAGTCGCAAAAGCTTCTGGGATAGATTTGATAAAAAACTGCGTCTTTGTACCAACCGGTTTTCATAATTACTCCTTATAATCTATATTTTATTTATTTTTTTCTTCTTCAATTCTCTTGTTTAACTCTTCAATATAAAGGTCTTCGTCAATAGGAAGGGTAACTTCTTTTCCAAGCCAACTTGAAAGGTGTATTGCATTTGAAATGGTAAGTCCGTTAATGCCTTCTTCACCTGGTGCAAGAAGGGGTGTGCCGTTCAAAACGTGGCTCGTGAAATTCTTCATTATGCCACAATGTTGTTCGTGAATATACATAAAGCCTTCACGAAGTTTGCCCATCTTCTTAACTATCTTCTTTGAAGGAATACTTGGCATAAACTTGGTATTAGTTGCATTAAATTCGCTTTCAGATACTTCAAGTTCAGTAAACTCAAGCCTATTCTTTTCAATTACAAGTTTACCCTTTTCTCCGTCAATTTCCAACCTATTGGTACCGGGGAAGTCGTGTGTGGAAGTTACAAACAAGCCCGTTGCTCCGTTTTCGTATTCCATATATGCAGTTACGTCGTTTTCAACTGCTATATCACGATTTTTGCCGTATTGAGCGTATCCCCTAACCTTTTTAGGCATACCACCAAGCCATTGGAAAAGGTCAAGTTGGTGTGGGCATTGGTTAATAAGTACACCGCCGCCTTCTCCACCCCAAGTGCCTCTCCAGCCACCTTGGTTATAGTATGCTTGTGGACGATACCAATCGGTTATTATCCAGTTAATTCTCTTAAGTTCACCTATTCTTCCTGCCTCAACGAGTTCTTTTGCATACTTATAGAGAGGATTGGTACGTTGGTTATACATAATACCAAACTTTACGCCATCTTTTTTTCTTTCTTCTGCATATTCGTTTAGTTCTCTAATGGACTTAGTAAAAACACCTGCCGGCTTATCTATTAGAGTATGGATACCCTTAGAAAGGGTATACTTTGCAATTTCAGGGTGAGCGTAGTGTGGAGTTTCTACGAGTACTGCATCAACGAGTCCACTTTCTACCATTTCCTTATAATCGCTAAATACCTTAACACCCTTAGGGGCAAGTTTTTCAGTTGCCCACTTTATACGCTCTTCTTCTATGTCGCATACTGCAGTAAGGATTGCAGTCTTTACGAGTCCCGTAGTAAGGATGTGTGAATACATTGAGCCTTGCTTACCTACGCCTATAATACCATATCTTAGTTTTTCCATTATTTACCTGCTTCTTCTATAAACTTTTTAAGGTTTTCGTATTGCATAACGAATACGTCTTTTGGGGTAATCTTCTTAAATAAGGATACGCCCAACTTCTTGTCAATCTTTCTAAAGCCCTTGTAGAAATCGGGCTTAACGAATTTAAGGAAGGGTAAGAAACCCATAACACGTCTACCAAGAGCATACTTTTGAGTGTGTGGCTCCATAGTCATAAAGCCTTCGTAACCCCTTGCGTATAAGTCTTTAAAGATACTCTTATAGTCGGTAAAGCCTAAACCAAGTGGCATTTCTACGTTGGTTTCTGCATCACAGTCCTTCATATGGTAGTATACGGTATATTCCTTGACTGCATCGTATGCTACGTTTGGATTGCATCCTACTTGAATGTAGTTAGATGCATCGTATATAAGTTTGAATTGTGGATGATTTAAGGTGTGATAAAGGTCTAAGCAACGCTCGTATACGTCACCGTAAATTTCCTTTTCATTTTCGTGTAGTAACGTTACTGAAGTACCTTCTACGATTTCAAGGAACTTTTGAAGTTTTTCAAGTACCTTATCACGATATTTGCTTGGATCGCAGTTTTTTGGCATAAAGAATGAGAACATTCTTATGTACTTACAATCCATAACCTCGCAAATTTTAACAAGTTCTTTTAATTGTTCAAGTTGCTTTTCAAAGCCTTGCTCGTCGTTTATATCTACCTTGCCGATAGGACTGCCAATAGAACTGAACTTGATGCCGTTTGCATCAAGACGAGGCTTTACGTTTTGAACGAATTCTTCAACGGTATAATCTGCAATGTTCTTGCTGTCCAAAAGACGAGGACACATATACTTCTCGCCGAGTTCGTTTAAAAGAGCAATTTGGTTGTCAAGTTTTAAACTTACTTCATCATAAAATCCTGAAATTATAACTTTCATAGTCTACTCCTCCTTATCAAGACTATCAGTTAAACCCCTGAGTAGGCACTAAATCCACCGTCAACCGGTACTACTATACCCGTTACGAAACCACTAAACTCATCATCTGCAAGCCACATAAGAGTTCCTACGAGTTCGCTAAGTTCACCAAATCTGCCCATTGGAGTGTGTGAAATTATCTTATGTGAGCGGGGAGTTAGTTCGCCCTCTGGAGTATAAAGTAGTCCCCTGTTTTGGTTGCCTACAAAGAAGCCGGGTGCGATTGCATTTACCCTAATACCTACACCTGCAAAGTGTACTGCTAACCACTCGGTAAAGTTGGATACCGCTGATTTTGCTGCAGAATATGCAGGAATTTTAGTTAATGGGCGATATGCATTCATTGAAGAAATATTGATTATGTTTCCACCATTTTCTACCATACCCTTTGCGAATGCTTGGGTCGTTAGGAGAATGGAAGTGAAATTTAGGTCAAATATCTTAGAAATAGGTGCATTGGGAAGGTCAAAGAAACTCTTTACGCTTTCATCGGTAATATCGCCTGCTTCGTAGTATTCCTTATCGGTAGTTGCAGAAGGATGGTTGCCACCTGCTCCGTTAACAAGCATATTGATATAGCCAAAATCAGCAATAACCTTTTCATAACACTCATCAAGACAAGCCCTATCAAGTACGTTTGCATAGTATGCGCGCGCAAAACCACCGTCTGCATTAATTTTCTCTGCAACTTCTTGTGCCTTTTCTACGTTAATGTCAAGAAGTGCCACCTTTGCGCCTACTTTTGCAAGTTCAACTGCAAATTCTGCACATATTGCGCCCGCAGCACCTGTGATTGCTACGTTTTTGCCACTTAAATCTACGTTATAACGTTTCATATTTTCTCCCTTATTTGTTTTCTTGCTCTACTGCTTCAAAAAGTCCATAAATATACATTGCACCAAGTGCCCTATCGTATAGACCGTAACCAGGTTTACCGGTTTCGCCCCAAATCATTCTACCGTGGTCGGGGCGTACGTATCCGTCAAAACCACTATCAACGAGTGCCTTAACGATTTTATACATATCTAAACTACCTTTTGAAGTTAGATGACCTGACTCTTCAAACTTTCTATATCCCGTGTGTTTAATGTTACGAAGGTGTACGAAGTGTATTCTACCCTTTGCGATATCAATCATTTCAAGAAGGTCGTTGTCTACGCTTGCACCCCAACTGCCCGTGCAGAAGGTAACACCGTTATACTTTGAAGGATAAAGGTCTAAGAATCTCTTTAAGTTTACTTTATCGGTAATAATTCTTGGAAGACCAAAAATACCCCATGGTGGATCATCGGGGTGTATTGCCATCAATACGTCACATTCTTCCGCAACGGGGATAACTCTATCAAGGAAATACTTTACGTTTTCAAAAAGTTTGTCTTCATCAATATCCTTGTATGCATTAAGAAGATCAACCATTTCTTCGTGAGTATAACTTTCATCCCAACCGGGAAGGGAAAGAGTGGTCTTAAGGGGATTAAGATCTAAAACGGTCTTTTCATCGTATGCAAGTGCGTTTGAACCATCACTGAGTGGTCTTGCCATTTCACTACGAAGCCAGTCAAAAACAGGCATAAAGTTATAGCAAATGCACTTAACTCCATGCTTTGCAAGTCGTCTTATATTCTCACAATAGTTTGCTATAAGTCTATCGCGTGAAGGTGCGCCAAGTTTGATTTCTTCGTGAACGGGCACCGATTCAACGACTTCAAAGGTCAAGCCGTGGGCGTTTGCGGTGTTTTTTAGAGTAAGGATAGCCTCTTCACTCCAAACCTCGCCTACGGGTACCCCGTATACTGCAGAAACTACGCCTTCTACAGCGGGGATTTGCGCTATACTTTCAATTGAAATACTGTCACTTGGACCGTACCATCTAAACGTCATTTTCATAGCTATATTTTAACACACTAAAAAAGCAATTTCAATAGGGTTTTGCATATTTATTACGCGTGCGAATAAAATTTAATATGAACGTTTTACTGCTTTTTATATATTTAGTCGCATCTGCTATGCTCGTTTTACAATCTCCCGACAACCTACTTAATACTTTAATTTCCGGATGTGAAAATACCCTTAAATTCCTACCCCTACTTTTTGCAACCTACTCTATATTTATTCCACTTACCAAAATACTTGAAAAAGGTGGTGCAACTAAAGGCTTAGAAAGGGTATTACACCCTATTAACAAAAGACTTTTTCCTTTGGAAAGTGAAAATTGTTATAAGTTCCTTAGCATAAACGTTTCCACCAATTTGTTAGGAATTGGTGGTGCAAGTACCCCAAGTGGAATTAAAGCAATTGAAAATATGAAAAGTAGAAAAAATAAACTTACTTTAGTAGTAATGAATGCTCTCTCCATTCAAATTATACCCACGACCGTACTTGCTTTGAGAGCAAGCCACCACGGTGTAGTAAACGTTATTTTACCAACCATCATAACTACGACGATAAGCACCCTTTTAGGAGTAGTTTTAGTTAAGGTTTTTTGTAGAGAATGAATTACGTTTTACCACTATTTATAGTAGGTACGCTACTCTTTGCATTCGTTAAAAAGATTAGTTTAGTAGACTCCTTTTCAGAAGGAGTAAAAGAGTGCGTAAGTCTAATTTTAAAGTTGTTACCAAACCTTGTAGCCGTTTTTGTAGCAATTGAACTTATGCGCGAAAGTGGGTTAAGTGATCTTGTAGCAAAGGTTGTAGAGCCGTTGTTTTTGTATCTTGGGATACCTAAAGAGTTGATTGAACTGATAGTGCTACGTCCCCTTTCAGGAAGTGGTAGTTTAGCGGTACTTGAAAGTATTTTTTTGAATTATGGTGCAGATAGTTACGTAGGGGTTAGCGCAAGTATAATTATGGGTTCAACGGAAACGATAATTTACGTTTGTAGCGTTTATCTTGCAGGGGAAAAGAACAAAAAAACAGGGCTCGCTATAACGATCGCCCTGCTATCAAGTTTTGTCGGTGCAATACTGAGTTGCCTTTTCGCTCGGCTTATAACGTAACGGCTACTGCGTACACTTCGTTTTTTGGAATTCCCAAACGCTTAGAGAGTGTTTTGACGGCTTCCGATTTAGTCATACCACTTTCAATAAGTGCAACGAGTTCTCCTTTTAGGTCAACTTCCCCCTTTTCTTCTTCAAGTGGCTCAACGATTAGTACGAATTCCCCCTTATCGTTTAAAATCTCAATGTTTCCAAGGGTGCCTTTGTATACCGTTTCAAAAAGTTTGGTAAGTTCTTTTACTACGGTTAACGGCCTATCGCCTAATTGTTCGTAAAGGTAGGATATGGTGCGCTCTAAGTCGTGTGGTGCGCAATAGTATATCGTTGGAATATTATATCCCTTTACTTCTTCCATTAGTTTGTTCTTTTCAGAAGTTTTTTCAGGGAGAAAACCTATGAATGCAAATCGGGGAGAATAAATACCTGCCACGCTCATTGCAGTTGCTACTGCACTTGGACCGGGTACGGACTCTACTTTAAGACCTAACTCTATACATTTTGCAACGAGTACTGCGCCTGGGTCTGAAATACAAGGCGTACCTGCATCGGTTACGAGTGCAACGTTGGAGCCTGCTTCCAGCATTTCCACTATCTTTTCAGTGCCTTCCCTTTCCTTTTGCTTATAGTAACTAAAAAGTGGTTTTTTAATTTCGTACCTATCAAGCAAAATTCTCGTATGGCGAGTGTCCTCACAAGCAATTATATCAACGCTTTTTAAGGTTTCAAGCGCGCGAAGAGTGATGTCACTTAGGTTTCCTATTGGCGTACCTACTACGAATAGACTTCCTTTATTCATTTCCTATACATCTCCTCAACTTCTTTAGTGTACGAGCCGTCTTCGTTGCAAATTACGAGTGGCTTATAAAACTTTATGCTGTTGTTTCCGTTTTTTCTACCCTCTACTATTATGGTATCAATATCCTTTTTAAGGGTGGGTTGAACGGGGATTATGCTCTTAGGCTCTACCTTGTACTCTCTCATTGCAGAAATCAAGTCGGTTAAGCGCTCTGCTTTAACTATGCAGTAAAATTTACCACCGTATTTCAAAAGTTTGCTTGCGCTTTCAACTACTTCCTTTAAGGTAACGAGTACTTCGCGTTTGCATATATCAATTTCCGTTGCACTTTCCACTTCCCCATCGTATTCCATATAGGGTGGGTTAACGCAAACGACGTCAAAGGACTTGTCCACCTTAGTATGGGCAATTTTCATATCGCAATTTATTATTCTTACCCTATCTTCAAGTTCGTTCAGTTTTATAGAGCGAGTTGCCATATCTGCAAGACGGGGTTGAATTTCTATGCCCACTATCTCCTTTGCAGGAGTCTTTTTTGAAAGTAGTAAACTTATTACGGCACTACCTGCACCGAGTTCACATACACGTTCGTTTTTGTATGCTTTTACGGTATTAGCAAGAAGTACCGCGTCAGTAGTAAACGCGTAACCGTTTGGGTCTTGTATTATCTTGAGTCCATGACACTCAAGGTCAAAAATTTCTTCATTTGGTAATAGCATACTTAAATTATATAGTAAAACTACTAATTTAACAAGTAATATATTTTTAAACTTTAATTATTTATTTTACTTTATAAAATAATCGTTGTATAATATAGGCAATTACAATATGGAGGAACCATAAATGCCATTAGTAACAAGTAAAGAAATGTTTGAAAAGGCATACGCAGGCGGTTACGCTATCGGTGCTTTTAACGTAAACAACATGGAAATTATCCAAGGTATCGTAGCAGCTGGTATGGAAGAACAAGCTCCCCTTATTCTTCAAGTAAGCGCAGGTGCAAGAAAGTATGCTAACCCCACTTACCTCAAGAAGTTGGTTGAAGCAGCAGTTGAAGATACTGGCCTTCCAATCTGCCTACACCTTGACCACGGTGATTCCTTTGAACTCTGCAAAGACTGCGTAGACAAAGGCTTTACCTCAGTTATGATAGACGCATCAAGCAAGAGCTTTGCTGACAACATCAAGATTACCCGTAACGTTGTTGAATATGCACACGACCACGGCGTAGTAGTTGAAGCAGAACTCGGCAAACTTGCAGGTATTGAAGATGACGTTAACGTATCAGCAGCAGACGCTTGCTATACCGATCCTGACCAAGTTCAAGAATTCGTAGAAAAGACCGGCGTTGATAGTTTAGCAATCGCTATCGGTACCAGCCACGGCGCATTCAAGTTCAAGGGCGATGCAAAACTCCGTTTTGACATTCTTGAAGAAGTAGGTCGTCGTCTCCCCAACTTCCCCATCGTACTCCACGGTGCAAGCTCTGTTCCCCAATATCTTGCAGAAGAAATCAACCGTTACGGTGGCAACATGCCCGGTGCAAAGGGTGTTCCAGAAGAAATGCTCCGTCAAGCAGCTTCCATGGCAGTATGTAAGATCAACATTGACTCCGACCTTCGTATGGCTATGACCGCAACCCTCAGAAAGTACTTTAACGACAATCCTTCACACTTTGACCCCCGTCAATATCTTGGACCCGCAAGACTACGCGTAAAGGAAATCGTAAAGCACAAGATCCAAAACGTTCTTGGTTGCAGTGGAAAGGCATTCAACTAATAGTTAGTTAACAACTTAAAAGAGTAGCAGAGATGCTACTCTTTTTGTTTTATCATATATGATTTTGAGTTTGAATTTTTTTTGCTAAAACGCACTCTCGGAAAAACGCGTAAGTTTGGATGAAGAACGAGCAAAAAGAAACTCCCACGATGGGAGTTTACTTAGTGGTAAATGACCCGAAGGGGGGATTGTAGTTTTGTGAAGTAGGTCGCTAAAATACGTTCGTACTGCAGTTTGTAAGACCTCGGAGTTTAGATGAAGAACGAACAAAAAAAGAGCCGACCGACGGGACTTTACTTGAAGTAAACGACCGAGGAAGGCTCTTTAATTTGTG
>JAZQVF010000215.1:0-3503 GCA_045631675.1 Candidatus Stercoripulliclostridium sp. | reverse complement strand
CCTACGTTATGGTGTGCCTTAACTGCCTTACCCGTCTTAGTGCCACTTTCTACGATGTCGGGGTAAATTGTTCCTTGACCTAAGAAGTCTATACCTTCAAGTTTGCGAGCCTCTTCTTCAAATACTCTAATGAATTCTGCACCTATTATCTTTCTCTTTTGTTCAGGATCGGTTACGCCTTCAAGTTTTGTTAAAAATCTATCAACTGCATCAACGTAAACGAGATCTGCATCAAGTTCCTTGCCGAATACGTTAATAACTTGTTCAGGTTCGCCCTTACGTAGTAAACCGTGGTTTACGTGAACGCAAGTTACGTTCTTGCCTACTGCTTTAATAAGAAGGGCGGCAACAACTGAACTATCAACGCCACCACTTAGAGCAAGAAGAACTTTCTTGTCACCAATTTGCTTTCTTAAAAGTTCCACTTGGTCGGCAACGAAATTTGCCATATTCCAATTTGCTTCTGCCTTACAAACGTCAAATAGCCAACTCTTTAGGTCCACCTTTTCGAAGTTTTCACAAAGTGCCTTGGGGAAATTAAGAGCAATGAAAGGAACTCCTAAGTCGTAAATTTCTTTGTTAACGTCTATTTCAACACCATCAACTACGTTGTTAGGACCACCGTTTAAAATTACACCTTTAATACTTCCGTTTGCTTGAAGTTCTTTTAAGGTGATATCGTGGGGATAGATTTCAGAATATACGCCAAGCGCTCTAATTTCTCTTGCTAAGGCGGAGTTTTCTTCACTTCCTAAGTCAATGATAACTATCATATCTTGTTTCATAGGTATTCCTCCTAAATCGGTTGATTAGATTTTACATTCTCACGGGCGCGCGTGTCAATTATTTATATTTAAAAAATAAGTGAAATCGCACCTGCTATAATTAGGCTTACAACGTTTACAACGTTGTTGTCTACGAACTCAAGTCCTTTTATAAGTTCGGTAGGCTTGTTGCAATGCTCCTTTCTTTCGGTAATAAAGCCACACTGAACACACTTGTATGCTCTTTGTACACTCGCCCCAAGCAAACTATCAACGATAGTTCCTAAAAATCCAGATAGCGTCATAACCCATAGGCCTTTAATTCCTACTTCACCTACGGCAAATACTATTGCAGATACGCAAGTAGAGGCTACTAAGGCGCTTAGCGTGCCGAGAAGAGAAACACCACCACTCATTCCCCTTTCCACCTTTTTAAAGGTTAGTATATTTACTACCTTTCCCTTTGAAAGATTGCCTATATCACTTGCTGCACTATCTGCTATACCTGCAGTTACGGTAACTGCACTCGCAATCAAAAAAGAGTGTAGACCGGTTGCAAAATATACGGCTCCGTATATAAGAGCAGGAAGTGCGTTTGCAAGCACTTGCACCATAGCCCTTGCGCCCTCGTGGGGATACCTACCCTCTTCTACCTTTTTCCTTTCTTCTTTCTTTATAAGCCCTATAACTGCAGCAAACAAAAAAGATACGGAAAATACGGTTAGTCCCGTATAACCCGTAAAGAGTGAGGCAAGCACGAGTACTATAAAGGCAGTACAAGTTGCAGGAATGGTAAGCACCTTTTTCCACAAAGCAAGCACTACGAGAATAGCACCTATCCCAAAGGATAGATATATTGGTATTAGATTAACGTTTTCAAACGGCATATTTCAAAAGAAAAGCCCGCGGTAAAGCGGGTTTTTCGTGTTTATTACTTCTTAGTGTTCTTTCTCAATGCAATGAGCATTCTTCTAACTGCCCTTGCGCAAGTGTACTCATATTCTTCTTGCATTCTGCAATAAGCGCAGTAATCAAAGGTGCCACAAAGGTCCTTGCCTGCCTTTTCACTTGCCAACCACTTTTCAACGTCAAGGCGCTTTTGAAGTTCTTTATTAGTTCTTTCCATAGTCACTCCTATTTGCCAAGATATTGATCGTAAATGTTCTTCTTAAGTTTCTTTGCCTTGATTTCAATGATGCCCTTGTAATCTTTGTTAAGGGTAATCTTGTTGTTTTCTTCATCGCGTTCAAAGATATCTTGTGGAATATTCTTTACGTAATCAGAGTAAGCAAGGTTCTTGTCTTCGGTAAGGATACCTTCTCTAAGTGCATCATAAAGGCTGGTGCCATCGCCCTTAACGGTTGCCTTTAAGTGGTTGAGAATGTCTGCATCACTCATGTTTGAGATATCAAATTCAGAACCGTCTTTGCCAGCAAAGGGAGTCTTTGCAACCATCATGATTGATACGCCTGCGTAATCGCTTGATGCGTTACCTGAAAGGCTATAAGTGAAGGAAACACCGATTTCACCGTCTGCCTTGAAAGCGTTACCTACGGTTGAGTTATAAGCAAAAATATCTTTTGCAAGGTTGGTGAAGTTTTCTACCCAACTATTGTCGTCCTTATCTGCAGCAATTAGATAGCCCCAATTTGCATTGAATGAGCCTGCATCGTCGCAGTAAGTGTAAAGATACTTTTCAAAGAGTTCTGCTGCTTCTTCATACTTATCTTCTGCATAAAGTGCGCTAAGTTCTGCTTCAATACCTTCAATGATTTCAGAAATTACGCCTTCTTCGGTATAAGCGATAGAGGGGCAAATTTCATCTTCTTCAGCCTTAGTGCAAGTTGCGCCTTCTTCCTTTAGTTCGTGTAAGGGGCAATCAAAGTCAACGTCGTAGTTGGGGTTGGATGCCATTGCCTTTTCGCTTTCCATAAAGTACTTGCATGCTTCTTCAACTGCTTCGTCATCGTGACGGAGATCTTCAAGGAATGCAACAACTTCAGAGTCAAACTTAAAGAGAACTTGCTTTACAAAGAAGTAATCGTCAAGATCAACTACTGCAGGATGATAATATAGAGTATCCATACCGGTACCGGTTGAAGAAACGGAAGAAATGAATGCCTTCTTGCTTTCTTCTTCGTTCTTGCCGTGGTAGGTGTTCTTTTGGTTGTTGTAGAGATACTTAAATTCTGCTACGATACGGCTATCAACGTCCGTTCTTGCTTCAAATGCGCTTTCTGCACCCTTGTAGAGTTCTTCTTGAAGAACGGTGGTTGCCATTGCTTCAAATTGGCTCTTATAGTAGTAAGCCATATCACGGTTGTTGTTTTCCATGTTTTCAATAAGTAGACGATATGCTTCAATTTCGTACTTATCTCCACCGTTTGCAACGAGTTCGTCGCGTTCTCTGTAAACGTCACGGATTTGTGCTACTGCCTTAACGCCTGCGGGGATAGCATTGTCAAGAGCGTATCTATCAACTTTTGCTTCGTCAATGGTTACCTTGGTGTAGTCTGCCTTTTCTTCTGCTTCAGCCTTTACGTCACGTGGATATACGAGAGTATAGTCGTAATCACAAGTAATTTCAGTTTCCACTTCTTCGCCTTTTTCATCAAAAGAAATTTCGGTAAACTTTACGGTAAAGGTCTTTTCTTCAGTGCGTTCTTGGTAACTATCGGTCTTTTCAGAACTAAAAGCAGTCTTGTAGCCTTCTGAAGGAACAACGAATTCTGCACTTTC
>JAZQVF010000214.1:0-4755 GCA_045631675.1 Candidatus Stercoripulliclostridium sp. | reverse complement strand
TTTTGGTTTTTTCTACTTTTGACCTTTAACGTAAACGTACATATCACTCTTACCACGATTTGCAAAAGTGAAATACGGTACAAAGTTTAAAGTTGCCTCTTCCCCTTTTTTGTAAGCGTTTACTTTAAGGCTATACGCTCCGTATTCTTCCCACTTTCTTTCAATAATCGTTGTTCCTTCACTAATCGTACATTCGGAAACTACACCGTTATCTATGCTCTCTATACAATAAATAAACGGTCCGTATTTTACATAGTAAGTGCCTTTGTTGGTTTCCACTTTGTCCGAGGCTTTAACTACCTTTGGCGTTACCTTAAACTCAAGCGTTAATTCAAAGTTTTCTTGTAGATAAAAGGTAAGGTATCCATCTTCCATATAATATTCTTTAGAAGAAATTACCCCTTCTGCCCACTCCGGTTTTCTTATTTTAAGACTTAACCCTTTGCCACCATAAACATTGACTTTTAGGCTACTTTCTTTTGGGAAAGTGGTTTCCAAACTTACTTTTATTTGCTTTCCATTCCTTTCAAAATTAGTTGTTGAAGATATATATTGGTCAATGTAAACTGCACTTTCATCTCTACTGAATATAAGCGAGCCAACACTGCTTATAAGTCGTGCTACGTTAGGTGGACAACAAGAGCAAGCGAAATCTTTTTGCCTTTCTGCAACGGGGTATCTTGCAACATTCATTGCTCTTTTTGCGTGATCTATTTCAAGTGGATTTTCGTAGAAAAACCTATCTCCACTTAGGCTAACGCCCGACAAAAATCCATTGTAAAGCACTCTTTCTATTAGGTCTCCATAATGGGCTTGCTTTTCGTATTCTTGCAATCTTCTTGCAAACATAATTAGGGCAATTGCCGCACAACTTTCCGTATACGCCTTATCGTTAGGAAGAACGAAGTCTTTGTCAAAACCTTCAGTCCATGCCTTTGCTCCTATACCACCGGTAACGTAGGTCTTTCTTTCAACCATATTGTTGTAGATAGCCTTAAGCGCCTCAATCAACTCAACGTCTTTTTCAATTACGGCAACGTCGGTTGCTCCTGAGTAGAGATAACAAGCCCTTACGCTATGTCCCTCGGCCGTCCTTTGCTCTTTAAGTGGCAAAAAGTCTTGTGCATACTCTCCGTTATGCCATGGATTGTCGCTCTTAGGATTTTTGTTTAAGCCTTTATCTCCTTCCTTGGTGCCTCTTACGTAAATGAAATATTTTGCCATTTCAAAGTATTTCTTCTTACCCGTATGCTTGAAAAGTTTAATTAGTGCAAGTTCAATTTCGGGATGACCGGGACAGGAAAAATGAGTGTCTTTCTTTTTTAAAAATCTTTCTTCAACGTAGTCGGCATACCTTTCCACTACACCGAGTAGTTTATTCTTGCCCGTTGCGTTGTGATAGGCAATCGCACCTTCTATTAAATGCCCTAAGCAGTAAAGTTCATGCTCGCTTCTATGCTTAAAGACGTCTTTTTTACGAGCAACTAAAAAGTGTGCGTTGTAGTAACCGTCATCTCTTTGGTTGCTTGCTATATTATCAATAAGACCATCAATAAAACTCTCTATATCTTCATCTCTTTGCTTGCTTAAATGATATGACCACGCCTCAATAAATTTTGCAACGTCACTATCAAAAAAGACGTGTGGTGGTTTTGTCCAAAACTTCCATTTGCGATATGCACAACGAGTGGCTTCAAACCTTTTTGTTTGAAGATAACTTTCTTTAATGGCAGGAAGGGTTACTTCTCTATTTATCCGTTGTCTATCCTTCCAAAACCCCTCTAAGATTTCTACTTTTGAAAAGTCAATTTGAACCATTACTTCTTTTGTCCGTAATATGCATTTGCTCCGTGCTTGCGAAAATAGTGTTTGTCTTGAAGATATTGTGGTGCAGTTTCTGCATCTTTGTTAAAACGAAGGGTAAGTGCAGTCATCTTTGCAACTTCTTCTAAGATTATACTATTCTCAACTGCCTTGAAAACGTCTTTGCCCCAAGTGAAAGGTGCGTGATTTCTAATGAGTGCCGCAGGGCAAGCCATAACGTCAAGGTTGTTATTCTTAAAGTGCTCTACTATCACTAAACCACTGTTTAGTTCATAGTCCTTTTCCACTTCTTCCTTTGTTAGTGCGCGTGTAACAGGAATGGCTCCATAAAAAGTATCCGCGTGTGTGGTACCGTAGCAAGGGATATCCTTGCCTGCTTGTGCAGATGCCGTTGCATAGTTGGAATGGGTGTGTACTACTCCACCAATTTCAGGGAATGCCTTGTAGAGCGCAAGGTGAGAAAGTAGGTCGGAACTTGGGTTAAGTTTACCTTCTATAACTCTACCTTCAAGGTCGGTTACCACTACGTCTTCAGCCTTCATTTCATCGTATGAAACACCGGATGGCTTTATGGCAACGACACCTAAATTTCTATCAATTTCGCTTGCATTGCCCCAAGTTAAAATAACAAGCCCTGCCTTAACAAGGTCTTTGTTTGCTTTTAATACTCTTTCTTTTAGTGCTTGATATTTGCTCATAATTCACCTTTAGGGTTACTATTATTTAATTATTGATTACCGAAACCGTGATTATCGGGGTCACGATATCTTCTTATCCCATTGTTTAGTTCGTTTAGTTTTTCAACTTCTTCGCAAGAAAGTTTTACCTTAAGTGCGCCAAAGTTTTCTTCCATTCTTTCCTTTTTAGTGCTTTTGGGAATTACGGATATGCCTTCCTTTATATCCCAAGAAAGAATAATTTGCGCAGGGGTAGCGCCGTGCTTTTTGCTTAATTCTTCTATGAGTGGAATGGAAAGTGCTTCCCCTCTCATAAGTGGACTCCACGCTTCGACGAGAATTTTTTCCTTTTTGCAATATTCTTGCAATTCAAATTGTCTAAATTCGGGATGTAATTCTACCTGGTTAACGTGTGGCATAACCCTTGCGTATCCTTTCATTTCTTCAAGATGGTGCTCCTTGAAATTAGATACACCTATTGCACGAAGTGTGCCTTGAAAATATAAATCTTCAAGCGCTCTCCAAGTTTCCTTTACGTCTTTGTGTGGCCAGTGAATAAGTACAAGGTCAAGGTAGTCAACACCAAGAAGTGCCATAGATTTATTAACTCTATCTATGGTTTTTTCATAGGTGTTAACGTCCGTCCAAATTTTGGTGGTAATAAAAATATCCTTACGGTGAATGGTGGTTTCTTTTAAAGCAAGACCTATTCTATCTTCGTTATTATAAAAAACTGCAGTATCTATGCGCCTATAACCCACGTCAAGTGCATTCAAAACTGCCTCTTTAGCATCAAATTCACCGGTAATTTTATAGGTGCCAAAGCCAAGCATATCATACGAAATACCATTAGAAAGTGTTGTTTTAATCATAATTCTCCGCGTGCGCGATTAATTGCGCGCATATATAGTAATTATAAATTAAGAGAGTGTTTATGTCAATATGGAAAACCTGTGAACGTTATATTTCCCATAAAAAAAATCCCCTTGCCGATAAAAGCAAGGGGAAGGATTTTTTAAATTCATTTAGATTAACATCATACTATAGCCACTAAGAGCTGCTCCTATTGCTGCTCCATAGATACCACCTATTATTGCTGAAACAACTATAGTTATCACAAAACCAATAGTCCAACCTTTAATAAAAGTCTTCCTTTCAAAACTATCGGATTCGTAAAGACAAATACCAATAACTAACCCGATTAGACCTAAAATTAGACCTAAGACAACACCCATTCCTTTTTTTGACTCACCACCATTTTCTTTAATTTTAATACCAGTTGAGCAACCACATTTAGGACAAACAACTGCATTAGAATTAATTTCACTGCCACAATTTTTGCAATACATACTAACTACCTCCTTTTTACATAATTCTACATCACTTTATGATGTATGTCAAGATGTTTACATCATTTTGTGGTATATTCACACTATGAATATTGCAAAGATTGTGGGTAACAACCTAAAACAAGCACGCAAATTTAAGGGCTTGACACAAAAAGAAGTTGCCGAGAAATTTAAAATGACTCAACAACAATATAGCCGTTTTGAAAACGGTGTTTTTGAGTTGAATTATTATCAAATAATTGAGCTTTGCGAACTTTTAGAAATTACTCCAAATGAATTGTTTACGATAGATTAACAGAAGCCTTTCGGCTTCTGTTTTTTAGATTATTTTTTTAATTCTTCACAAAATATGTGTTGCATATAAAACGCGTTAGTTTGGACTAAGAGCGCAATTAACCAAAGTTTAAAGACCTCGGATTTTAGATGAAGAACGAACAAAAAAAGAGCCGACCGACGGGACTTTACTTGAAGTAAACGACCGAGGAAGGCTCTTTAATTTGTGATGTTATTCGCTAAAATACGAGGTCTTTATCTCTTCTTTTCGGCTTTGCGCTTATCGTTTATAATCTTCATTTCCACTTCGGTGATAAGTTCGCAGTTGTTTTCTCTTGCCCAGTCAACGCAACCTTGAAGAACGAGTTTTAGGAATACTCTTGGTACTTTTACTAAGGTCTTGCAAGCATCTTCGCTAAACTTAATTTTATCGTCCATTCTGTTTGCTGCGTACATTACTCCGCCAAGGTCGGCTTCCCTTGCTGCGGGAATTTTTTCCGGTATTGGTCTTTTGAAACGAGTGTACCAAAAGTTTGTGGAATCCCTATAGCCGTAGTCTACGGGTACAGGTGGGAATTCAGATGCCTTAACTCCGTTTATGATTGAGTTGTACCATCTTTCCTTCATTAAAA
>JAZQVF010000213.1:0-11188 GCA_045631675.1 Candidatus Stercoripulliclostridium sp. | reverse complement strand
GAGATGTGGGTCAACGAAGTTGGCGTATGTCTTAAGGACCCTGATGGCGTTGACGTAGGTGCAAGGGGAAGAAAAAAGGAAAAGATAGTTGTTTCCGGTGCCTATTCCACCATAGGATATGATAGGAGAGAAATCGTGCCGGGCACTTGGACTTTGGTTGTATGTGCTAATCGTTTCATATCGGACGAGTATACCATTAAAGTACAAGTTGAGTTAATTGACAAAAAGCCCGGTTGGTATCCCGGCGATACCCATTGCCATACTTCCCTTTCAGACGGACACGAAACCTATGACGTAGTGTTGAAGAAGGCAGAGAGAAACGGTCTAAGATATCTCATTATGACCGACCATAACCGTACCGTTATGGGCAATCTACCCCTAAGCGAAAAGGTTACTATGATAGAAGGTGTAGAGATGACCTATCCTTGCGCACACGCAAACGTATGGGGAGTAAAGGTGCCGTATTCCAAAGGCTATGCAACCAACAATTTTGAAGATTGGTTAAAGATGAAAGAAGAGTGTGAAAGAAACGGAGCAATCGTTTCCATCAATCACCCACAATGCTCCAAGTGTGGATGGCTATGGCCCCTTGAAGGACAAGACTTTTACGACTCCATTGAGGTATGGAATGGACCTATGCGCCCCGATAACCAAAAGTGTATTGACTGGTGGCACGAAAAATTATGCGAGGGCAAGAAACTCAAGATAGTAGGTGGCTCCGATTTCCACTACGATATTTTGGTTACCAACTTTATAGGAAACCCCACCACTTGGGTATATGCAGAGTCTAATTCTCCTAAGGATATCTTAGCAGGCATAAAGGCAGGACACACCACCATTTCCGAGCGCACTAAGAGTGGTACTTTCATTACCATAACTTGTGGAGAGGCCATTTGTGGTGATACCGTAAAGTTTGTTGAAGGTGCAACCGTAAAGGTAAGCGCAATGAAATTAAAGAGAGGGGAAACCTTGTACGTAAAGAACCAAGACGGCGTATTGTTTGAGTATAAGTGCAAGCGCGCCGGCAACTATGAATTTGAAGTTAAGGTACCTAAAACAGGTTTTGTTAGAGCCGAAACACGAAAGAAATATGACCCAATTATGAAATTTGTTTTGAATATGGCACTTGTTCTTATGGTTCCAAAGCAAGCCTTCAAGCCACATCCACCGAAGTATAATACGGCCCTCTCCGCCCCCATCTACTTTGAGTAAAACGCGTTTCTTTAGCGAATAGCATAGAAAAACCCAATCCCCCGCGAGGCGCAGTAGGTCTACTACAGCAACCCCACGGGGGATTGTCTTTTCCGTCGCTCTTCATCTAAATAAACGCGTTTTACCGAGAGTTAATTTTAGCACGAGCTACTTCAAACTAAAATTATCCTTATGAGTGTAGCGCAAGCGAAATGAAGCAAATTTCGCATTCCGCATTTCGCATTTCGCATTTAATCAAACAACGCGTTTTACCTAAACTTTGTTTAAGGGAGAAATAACTCAAACCTCATTTCTTCTTCCGTACTGCGCCACGATAAGGCTTGAGTTTAACGCCGTATACCGCCAAAATAACACGGCTTATTATCCTTGACGCAAACACAACGTGTTTGTATTTCTTGCCCGAAGGGTATTTATTGCACCCACAACGTGGGTGTATTTATTGCCGAACGTAGTGAGGTATTTCTTGTTTATATATTCCTTTCGCATTTCATCAAAATATTCTATTTTCTATTTTACTTGCCAAACACCTATCCTTGTGTTATCATAATGACATTATGATAGCAAATTTTAGAGATTTAGGTGGAATACCTTGCGGAAATAACCGCGTAGTAAAGAAAGGTTTATTGTATCGTAGCGCTACGATTGATTATGCAACCAATGAAGAACTTGATGAATACAAAAAGTTAGGCATTAAAGTTGCATACGATTTCCGTGAAAAGGGCGAAACCAAGGGCGACAGAGCATACGATTATATCGGTGCAGAGCATAGAAACGTTCCTGCATCATACAAGAATGATAAACTCTTCAAATTGAAGGGTGGTGGTATGCTTGGTATGGTCTTTAGAGAAGTTACTTGGGAAGACGTAGCCCCTACCTATGAGCATTTACCATTAAATAACAAGGCTTATAAGGATATGATGCAATCTCTCATTGATGAAGAAGTGCCACTTATGGTTAACTGCTCTGCAGGTAAGGATAGGGCAGGTATTGCAGCAACGCTTATTCTTCTTCTTTTGGGTGCTGACTATGACACCGTTTTAGAAGAGTATATGCGCTCTAAGGACGCACAATTCTTTAACGAATGGGTTATCGGCAAGATTATTCCTAAGTTTGCTCACAAGTACGTATTCTCTCATTTCCACGCATTCTTTATGGTATACAAAGAACTTCTTGATACTTCATTAAACAAGATTAATGAAACCTACGAAAGTTACGATGAATACTTTTTAAAGGAATACGGCATCACCCCTGAAATTAGGGAGCAACTAATTGAAAGATACACCGAAGTAGTTGAAGGTTAAACAATATACTAACAAAAAAAGACACTCAAACGAGTGTCTTTTTCTATGTCGGAAGAAAGTAAATTTTAGCCGAATACAGCCATCAAGATACCTGCTGCAACTGCAGAGCCGATAACGCCTGCTACGTTAGGTCCCATAGCGTGCATAAGTAGGTAGTTTGAGGGGTTTGCCTTTAAGCCTTCGGTGTGAGCAACACGTGCTGCCATAGGTACTGCACTAACACCTGCTGCACCGATGAGTGGGTTAATCTTACCTTTGGTAAGGAAACACATAAGTTTGCCGAGGAGAGTGCCACCCATAGTGGAAAGTGCGAATGCAACGAGACCAAGAACAACGATCTTTATGGTATCCCAAGTTAGGAAGGTTACTGCTTGAGCAGTAGCGCCAACTGAGATGCCAAGGAAGAGGGTTACGATGTTCATAAGAGCGTTTTGAGCGGTATCTGAAAGTCTTTCGGTAACGCCACACTCTTTTAGTAGATTACCAAACATCAAGCAACCGAGAAGTGGAGCAACGCTTGGGAGAAGTAGGCAACAGAAGATGGTAACCATAATGGGGAATACAATCTTTTCTGCCTTAGAAACTTCACGGAGTTGGTCCATTTTAATGGAGCGTTCCTTCTTAGTGGTAAGAAGGCGCATAATTGGTGGTTGAATGATAGGTATAAGAGCCATATAACTATAAGCAGCAATGGCGATAGCGCTAAGGATTTCAGGAGCGAGAGACTTAGTAAGCCAAATTGCAGTAGGGCCGTCTGCGCCACCGATAATACCTATAGATGCTGCTTGGTTTGGTGAGAAACCGAAGATGATAGCCATAATGAATGCGCTGAATACACCAAGCTGAGCGGCTGCGCCGAGTAGCAAACTCTTGGGGTTAGCAATCATTGGGCCGAAGTCGGTCATCGCGCCTACGCCTATAAAGATAAGGCAGGGGTAAACGCCCGTCTTAACACCGATATAAAGAATGTCAAGAAGACCACCGTGTTGCAAAACGTTTAGGTAGTTTACGCCGTGTGCAATAGCCTCGTCGCCGATCCACCATTCTGGATGATAGATGAGGTCGGATTGGTTTGCAACGGGTAGGTTGGTAAGGAGCATACCGAATGCGATACCAACGAGTAGTAGTGGTTCAAATTTCTTCTTAATACCAAGGAAAAGGAAGAAACAAGCAAGGATAATCATAACGAGATTACCCCAACTCATATTAGCAAAGCCTGATCCTTTGGCGAGATCAACGAAAATCTTACCTATATCCATAGTAGTACCTACCTATGAATGGGTTATGCGATTTCGAATAGGGGAGCGTCGGTTTGAACGCTTGAGCCTTTTTGAACGAGAATAGCCTTGATGGTGCCTGCGGTAGGAGCAACGATTTCGTTTTCCATCTTCATTGCTTCAATAACGACAACGGTTTCACCTGCTTTAACTGCTTGACCAACTTGAGCCTTAACTGCAACGACAACACCGGGTAGAGGTGCTTTAACTGCGTTAGCGCTTGCTTGAGCAGTGGGAGCAGCAGCAACGGGTGCAGCGGGAGCAGCGGCAACAACGGGAGCAGGAGCAGCAACTGGTGCAACTCTTTCGTATTCGTCAACGAGGATAGCTTCGCCTTTTTCTACTTCAACTTCATAAATTTTATCGTTAAGGGTTACTCTATATTTCATAATTCAATCTCCTATCTAACTAATCTTCAATTTTTTTGATGGACTTAAAGCGTAACTCGTTCAAGGGAGTTTGCATTTGGTCTGCAACAATAGCCATAATCATAGCGGCTTCCCTATCTGTTACTTTGGTAAGGGTGATGTTGCCACAACTTCCACGAGCGGTAACTACGTCTTTGTTTTCACTAACTTCTGCAACTTCAACTTCGTCGGTTTTTTGGGACTTTTTGGTGAAGAAGTTATCTATTTTTGCTTTAAATTCAGGGTTATGTTTTTCCATGAACTTAAAGATAGCGCTCATAACGTAGATAAGTAGCATAATGCAAGCAAGAACTGCCATTATGATGCTCATAGAAACGCCTGCGAGAGCGAAAGATTCGCCGATAGTAACGGATTCTATTGCATTAAGCATTATTCGTTATCCTCCTTGATTTCTTCAATGGTATACTTAACGGTCTTTTCTTCCTTTTCCTTACGAGCAGCAAAGAATTTTTCTGCTTGTTGTGGGAAAGCGATGTAAGAAAGAACGTCTTCTTCACTTCTTGCAGTGCCTTGGAGTTCTGCTTTAATTTCTTCAAACTTAGGTTCTAAGAGATCTGCGTAACGGCAAGTGATGGGGTGTTCTGCGCCGAGAGCCTTTTCCATAAGATCCTTGTCAATTTCGCCGGGTGCTTGACCGTATTCGCCACGGCAGTAAGCCTTAACTTCCTTACCGATGGTCTTATAGCGTTCGCCGAGAAGAACGTTAGTTGCTGCTTGAACGCCAACCATTTGGCTCATAGGAGTTACGAGTGGGGGATAGCCGAGGTCTGCGCGAACTCTTGGGGTTTCAAGGAGAACTTCGGGGAGTTTATGGATAGCGTTTTGAGCCTTAAGTTGGCTGATAAGGTTGGAGAGCATACCGCCGGGGATCTTGTAGTTAAGTGCTTGGGTATCGGTAGCCATAACCTTGGGGTCAAGAAGGCCGGATTCAAGGTATCCGTCACGAATGGGCTTGAAGAAGTCGTTAACTTCATTGATAACTTCTTGGTCAAGACCGGTGTCGTAGCCCATTTGTTCAAGAGCGTACTTAAGGGTTTCGGTAGCAGGTTGAGAAGTACCACCACTAAAGCAGGAAGTAGCAGTATCAATAACGTCTGCACCGGCTTCAACTGCCTTTAGGCAGGTCATAAATGCAAGACCGGTGGTGCAGTGAGTATGTAGAACAACGGGAAGGTCAACGCTATCTTTAATAGCCTTTACGAGGTCGCTTGCCTCTTGGGGACTCATAACGCCTGCCATATCCTTAATGCAAATGGATTTTGCGCCCATTTTTTCCATATCTTTGCTTAGTTCAGCGAACTTTTCAAGAGTATGAACGGGAGATTGGGTATAACTTATAGCGAGAGAGGGATGACCACCGTTTTTAAGGGTTTCGTCAACTGCAACTTCAACGTTTCTAAGGTCGTTTAGAGCGTCAAAGATTCTAATGATATCAATGCCGTTTTCAATGCTCTTAGCAACGAATTTACGAACTACGTCGTCTGGATAATGCTTATATCCGAGTAGGTTTTGGCCACGGAGTAGCATTTGTAGTTTGGTGTTAGGCATTTGAGCCTTAATTTTTCTAAGTCTTTCCCATGGATCTTCGCCGAGGAAGCGTAGGCAACTATCAAACGTAGCACCGCCCCAACACTCAACTGAGTAGTAGCCTGCTTTGTCCATAGTGGAAAGGATGCCTTCAAACTTATCGAAAGGTAAGCGAGTAGCGATAAGAGATTGGTTAGCATCACGCAAAACTGTTTCGGTGAATTGTACTTTCTTCATTATAACCTCCGAGAATTTACGGGATTTTACGGGTAAAATATAGCCCCATATTTCCGTGATTATATCATACTAAAAAAGGGAGTTAAATGTCAATAGAAAGAAAGGTTTTTTATGTAATAAAAAAGGTAAATAATTGAAATAAGGAAAAGTTATTCGCTAAACTGCGCGATATTAGAAGAAGTAAGGTTTGAATTATTTCTTTCTTTAACAAGGTTTAGGTAAAACGCGTTAGTTTAGATGAAGAGCGAAGGAAAGTGAAAAAGTCCACGACCGGACTTTACTTGAAGTAAACGACCGAGTGGACTTTTTTATTTTTCAATGCTATTCGCTAAAATAACGCGTTTTTATTTCTTTTTCTTGAATATAGACTTCAAACTACAAGAAGATTCAGGATTAGCATCCTTATAGCGCTTTACCCAAGTAATAACGTCGGTTACAACGGTAACGGCAATAATGATAAGTCCAATAACGATAAAGATTGCAAGAAGACCTTGCCAAAGGATATTTAGAGAAGTTTTCAAAACTTCAGTATTCATTGGGCTAAGATTTTCAAAGGCTAAAAGCATATTCATCATAATTAGCACCTCCTATAAAACAAGTCCGATAATCAAACCGCCAACGATAGCGGATGCGATTTGACCGGAAACGTTAACGCCAACTGCGTGCATGAGTAGGTGGTTGGTGGGGTCGTCTTGTAGACCCATCTTTTCAGCAACACGAGCAGCCATAGGGAATGCAGAGATACCTGCAGCACCGATGATGGGGTTGATTTTGTTCTTTGTAAACAAGTTCATAAACTTTGCGCAGAATACGCCACCGATGGTGTCAAATACGAAAGCGAACAAGCCGAGTGCCATGATAACCAAGGTTTCAAGGCGAAGGAATGCATCTGCTTGCATTTGGAATGCGATGGTGATACCGAGTAGCAAAGTGATGATGTTTGAGAAGGTGGTTTGAGCGGTTTCTGAAAGAGATTGAAGTACGCCACATTCTCTAATTAAGTTACCGAACATAAGCATACCAACGAGTGAAAGTGACTCTGGAGCGATAAGGCCTGCGATAACGGTAACGATAATTGGGAATAATATACGCGTTAGTTTGGTTACCTGATTTGAGGTATAACTCATTTTAATCATACGTTCTTTCTTAGTGGTGCAAAGTTTAACTACTGCAGGTTGAACGATGGGAACGAGAGCCATATAGGAATAGGCAACGACTATGATTGCAGCGGTATAATTTGACTGAAGAACTTGGGAAACCATAATTGCGGTAGGGCCGTCTGCAGCGCCTATGATACCGATAGATGCAGCGTCTTCAATGGGGAATCCGATGATGGCTGCAAGGATGATGGTTATGAAGATACCAAGTTGAGCAGCGCCACCTAGTATGAAGAGTTTGGGGTTAGATAGTAGTGGTCCAAAGTCAATCATAGCGCCGATGCCGATGAAGAGTAGGAGTGGCATTGCTTCGCTTGCTTCAATACCTACTGCAAACAAGGACTTGATGATACCGCTTTCTGCGATAACAGGGGATAGGGGAAGGTTGACGAGTATAGCGCCAAAGCCCATAGGGAGAAGAAGGGCGGGCTCCATATCCTTTTTGATGGCTAAGAAGATGAGTAGACCACCAATTAGCCACATAACCACTTGACCCGGAGTGAGATAGTTTAGGCCTTCAATTAAGTATTCCATTATATTCCTCCAAATTTTCCGTTCATACGGGTAAAATCTTAAGATTTTGCGCCCCATATTCCCGTAATTATATCATACTAAAAAATAGACTTTAATGTCAAGACATTGAAGGAGTCTTTTGTGCTTTCTTAAGAGAAAAGGTAAGGGAAGAAAAAAACTTCCCCCTTGAAAAGGGGACGGCACTATGTTATAATAACCATATCTAATTATAGCGAGGTAAAATTATGGCTATTGAATATCCCGATTATATTTCACCAGTACGCATACCCGTTGACACCCCCGAAGCAATCGTTGATGAAAACGGACAATGCCATTTTGGTACTTTTAAAGATCCCTTTAAGAAATTAAACCTTATTGACTGCAAAAAGCCTTGTGGACCACGTATGCCCGACTTTATGAAGGGAAGTCGTATTACCGAATGGGAAGCGTTTGAAGTACATATGAAAGAAGGCGCACTCGTTAGTGCAGTATATAAGACTGCATCAATGGGCTTTTCCATTTTCGTATGGTTTGACAAAGAAACCAAAAAGTGTATGAGTTGGTGGAATCCTACCATACCGTCTTCAAGAGCAAAGGTAGCAACGCAACTCGTTGACGATTATTGCTATCATAAGACGGGAAAGAGCGAATATGAAATTTGCAACGACCTACTAAACGGCAAGGCACACGCAAAAGGCTGGTCGGAAAACAAGAAATTCGGCAGATTTGAAATTGATATGTCCGTAACGCGCATTTCACCACCTTGCATCGTTTCCATTCCATTTGGCGAAAACAAGCCTTTGTACTCTGAAAAAGATTTCTTAAAGGCAGAAGGTACCATTACCGTCAACGGCAAAGTATATACCACCGATGAAAGTAGCGTAAGCATCATAGACGACCACAAGGGTTACTATCCCTTCAAGGCACACTACGACTGGCTTACCACTATGGGTGAAATTGAAATTGACGGCGAAATGAAGAAATTTGCCTTCAACCTTACCCGTAACCAATCAATAGACCAAGATAAATATAACGAAAACCTAATTTGGCTTGAAGGTAAGTCCTACCCACTTCCACCCGTAACTTTCTCAAAGGAAGATAGATACGCAAAGACTTGGTATATTAAGGATGAGCACGGATGCGTAGACCTTAGATTTGAAATTGACGACGTATACTATATTATAATGCACATGCTCGTAATTGATAGTTACTATGCGCTACCTTTTGGAAGGATATACGGTTACGTAAAAGATACAAACGGCAAGACTTACGAACTAAACGGGGCATTGGGGATAGCAGAGGATAAAACCACACGCATGTAAAACGCGTTATTTTAGCGAATAGCATTGAAAAATAAAAAAGTCCACTCGGTCATTTACTTCTATGTAAACTCCGGTCGTGGACTTTTTCACTTTCCTTCGCTCTTCATCTAAACTAACGCGTTTTACCTAAAGTTTATCTAAGTACGAACTAACTCAAAATTAAAAAATCCTTGTTTGCGCAATGAAATGAAGCAAAGCCAATTTCGCATTTCGCATTCCGCATTTCGCATTAAAATAAACCCTGCTTGCAGTCCTTGTACGTTCCCCACGGTCGCTTTTGTGGTAAAAAGATAGTAAATGAAAATGCTACGTTTTTTTCTTTTAGTTTTGGTAATTTATGTAAGTAAAATCTTTTGGGAAGAAAAACCGGATCTTTTTTGATTTGTTCGTTTAGGGTACCACAATCGTTGGTAAATGGATATTAAACAAGCATAATTTGTAACTTTGCGCTATAATTTTCTCTATTATTTTTAGCGGCATAAGTGGCTGAAAGGGTATTTACTTTTGAATTATTTGTTATCGCGCGCATATATTTTATAAAAATCTATATTGACTTTTGCGCGCACCTATGGTAGACTTTTTTCACAAATCAAAAAATTACCATTTTGGAGGTAACAAACATGACAAAGAAAATCCTTTTGGTTCTCTTGGTAGTTCTCATGGTTGGTATTCTTGCATTCTCAGTGTTTGCATGTAAGAAAGATCCACCAAAAACTCCCAATAAACCAAGCAACACTCCTGACGGTGGTGGTGATGTTATCGATGACACCGATTACTTCACTCTTATGATTGAAGACGTAATCAATGCTATTGATAATACCGTTGCTAACGTAAACGACATTGACACTGCTGCAAGCGTTAACGCAGAAATTTACGTTGACGTAGTTGTTGGTCAAGATGCTTACAACGTTAAACTAAACGTTTCCGGCTCTATCGATAAGAATGCTAAGGCAAAGAACTGGGCACTTATTGAAGCTGACGTTCTTGGCGTAAAAGTAAATCTCTTCGCTGTAAACAACGGCCAAGTAGAAGACCTTTACATTGCTCAAAACGTTCTTAACGAAAACGTAAAGTGGAACAAACTAAGCCAATTTGAACAAGCAAACGTTCTTTCAAACCTTGCTTGCAACAGCATCATCGATCTCGTAGCAGGTCTTGATGAAACCACTGTTACCAACATCGAAAACGGTCTTGTAAACAGTCTTGCTGGCGACATTCTTGGTATGCTCCCACTTATTTCTGGTTTCGGCCTATTTGCTCCTGTAGAAGGTGGCGCAAAGGACTTCACCACTGCTGACGGTTATCAAACCACCCTTCAACTTAGCGCAATCAGTGACCTTCTTGGTAGTTCAATGATCAGTGGCATCATCGCAGGTCTACCTGCTGATTACCATGGCATCATCTCAACTGCTGTTGGTCTACTCCTTGGTGGTGAACTTGAATTCACCAACGGTGGCGCAACCTACACCCCCGGTGCAGCAGAAGACACCCCCACCATTGAACTCGGATTCGGCGTTAAAGACGATCTCTTCACTGGTCTCGTACTTTCTTATGCACTTCCCGAACTCAGTGTAGAATTCGGCATCAAGAACCTTGCTCTTTCTGGCGCATCTAAGGCAGCTCCCGCTCCCTATGGTACCGTTGCTCCTGAAGAACTTGCAATCGCTCTCAACCTTGACCTTACCGCTCAAGGCATCACTGCAGACACTATGACTGCTCAAGTTGCTATCTACCCCAACGTTGCTATGACTTTTGACAATGATGGTTACGTAGATTTTGATTTCAGTGAACTTTATGCTGTAGCAACCGCTAACATCGCTGGCGAAAACTACACCATCGCTGAGTACAACGTAGACGGACAAGAAGATCTCATTATTGATCTCTCTTCTATCGCAAACGTAACTGGCGCAAACGTTCCTGCAACTCTCTTTAAGGTTCCTGTAAACCTCAACGAAAAGTTCGACGCTATGATCGCTGAACAAAAGGCTCCTAAGACTGAAGGCGAAGCACAAAACGCTATCAACGGCAAGAACGTTGTTGATTACGTTATCGCAGACGTTATCCCCGGCCTATTCAACGAAGATGGTTCATTCAACATCGGCGCTGTAGTTGGTGTTCTTGGACAACTTCCCGCAATTATTGAAGAAATCACCCCCATCCTTGAAACTGAAGGTCTCTTCTCCTATGAACTTGGCGAAGACGAAGCAACCGCAA
>JAZQVF010000212.1:0-8495 GCA_045631675.1 Candidatus Stercoripulliclostridium sp. | reverse complement strand
GGAGAAAGTCCACTATTCCCCTACGTGGATTATAGAGCAGACTTTGCCCGCATTCCCTCTTTGTTCATCACTTCCGACGGTGACTTTATGAAAGGTCAAACCATTAGAGGATATAACGAAGCAAAGAATAACGGCATTGACGCTGAACTAATTTATATTATGGAAAAGGACCAAGTAAACAAACTAACCCACGTGTTTAACGTAATTCAACCGGATTGGGAAGAAAGCAAAGTTACCAACGACAAAACGGTTGAGTTCTTTAAAAAATATATTGATTAAAAAATGGCATTAGCCAAAAAAGGAGAAAAATATGACCGAACGTTTTAAACAATATTTAGAACAAGAGTTTCGCGCCATTCCACCAACTAAAGCCGCTATGGATTTCCGTAAGGCAACCTTAATTCGCCTTGAAGAATGTGTTCAAGACGCACGCATCAAGGGTATGACGGATGAAGACGCTCTTTATCAACACGCAATTGACTCTCTCGGCGACTTCCAAGCAACGCTTATTCAATTTGACAAGGAACTAAACGAAAGACCTAAGAGAAATCTCCGTCGCTTAGCAGTAACGGGAGTATCTATCTTTACCGTACTTGCAATAGTTGCTCTATATCTTGTAACTTCACTCCTTCACTTAATTCCTTGGAGAACGAGTTGGCTCATTTTGGTTGGACCTATCTTTACTGCAATTATCGGCGTTCTTGCTATTAACGGCTTAAACATTGCAAGTAGAAAATCCTACGTGGTACCAAGAGTATTCCTTGCAATTTCCACAGTGCTTGCAAGCACCTTTATATTCTTAGTACTTCTTATGATTACCGAACTTCCATACGTTTGGTTTACTTTCCTCGTAATGGCAATTTTACTATTCCTATTTGACAACGTCGTTGCCTTTGTAACGAAGAGTAAACTTGCAATAGTTGAGTCACAAGCAACGCTCGTAATTACCGCATCACTTCTTTACGTAATGCTCGGTGTAGCAAAGGTTATGCCCTGGCACCCCGGTTGGCTACTTCCCGCACTAAGCGCAATCGTTGCATTAGGCTCACTTGTAACGTTAGCAGTACACTACGCTAACAAAAAGAAAGGACCTAAGGTTAAAAAGAACGCCGTAAAACCCACTGAGGTTGACGACAAGTTTTACACCGAATGGTAGAGTTAGGTTTCCCAAGTTTAATTTTAGGAACCCTAAACACAACTTATTAAGTTATATTGGAAATAAAAATATGAAGAAAAAACAAAAAATTACAGCTGAACTTTGGGACAAGATGCAGTACCTTTTCCGTAACTATTACGATCGCATGGTGCACGCAGTTTTGTATTACGACGGCTTAATTGACATACCTACTTTAAAAACCGTTCTCGTAGGCACTACGGAAAAAGTTCCCGTTTTGCACTCTTCTTTCCACGACTCGGTAATTGACCCTTATTGGGTTGTTGAGCAGTATACCATTGACGACATACTAACCGTAAAAGAAGTGCTAAAGGAAAACTTGGAATATGAAATTGAAACTTTCATCACCTATTCCATTCCCGTTGAAAGCAACGTTCAATTTAAGATGGCAATCTTTAATTGCGATGGTAAATCTACCCTTTGTATGATAGTAAACCATATGTGCTTTGACGGTGGAGATTTTAAGTATTTCTTAAAGCGTTTGGTTGCAAACTACAACTCCGCAATCGGTGGCACTCCTAAGGTAGATATCAAGCAAGGCACTCGCTCATACGACCAAGTTTACACAAAACTTGATGCTGAAGACAAAGAAACGGCAAAGAAACTTTACAAGAATATTTCTCAAGTTAAAGACGAGCACTACTTCCCTTTAACCCCCGACCACCCAAGCGATAAGTCAATGATTAATCGCTCTAAAATTGATGCGGAAACCTTCAGCAAGTTTAGAAAAATCGGTAAGTATTTCGGTGTTACCGTAAACGACCTACTTCTTGCAGTTTATATGCATAGCCTTTATGAATTCGGTAATTACCCTGCAACCGACACCGTAACCATTCCTTGCATGGTTGATTTAAGAAGACATATTGAAGGTGGCGAAGAGGCAGGTGGCCTTACCAACCACACCGGCTTTATGCAATGTAGCGTAGAGGGTGTAGGCGCAAACGTAAACGAAACTCTCGTTAAAGTACTTCAATCGGTAAGAAAGTCTAAGCAGGACCAATTTATGGGACTTTACTCACTCCCACTCTTAAAACTTGCTTACACCATACTTCCCTATTCTATTAGCGAAATGGCAATAAAAATCGGCTATCTTAACCCATTGATAGGCATGTCCAACATCGGTGTGCTTGACCCCGTTGCGCTTTCATTTAGCGGCCTTGCCCTCGTTGACGGCTTTATGACCGGTGCAGTTAAGTATAAACCTTATATGCAAGTTGCTTGTACTTCACTAAACGGCGAACTTACCATGACCATCGCAATTAGGGGAAACGCAAACGATAAAAAGGCCGTTGAAGATTTCTTTAGCATTATGCACAAGAATATCAACGACTTCATTGAATTTAACAAACAATATCTATAATACGACCACAAAAGAAAAGAGCAAGTTTGACTTGCTCTTTTTTTTGTTTCCTAAATAAAGTCGGAGTGCCTTAGTGATATTTTACTTAGCGGTATCACACCACTTTCTACACCAAGTAACCACGCTATAGCACTCTTTTCAGAGTAGGTTACTTCTGCATCTTCATTCGTTTCTTCAACTGAATATGCACCGTTTTCTATCTTAACTTTAAGTTTTTCTCTACCGTCTATAGCAATAACTCCATAATAATTCAACCTTTCGTTATCTTGTAAGGTAATTGCAATTAATTTTTCAAGAAGTCTTTTATAACTGAATACTTTATACTTGTAGATTGATTTTATAGAGTACTCTTCCGAGCATAAACTCATCGCCTCTAAATAGGTGTTTTCCGTAGGAAGTACTTCCACCGTTATGCTTTTTGCCTTCTTGAATTTTCTATATGCAACAACTGCTTGAATATAGTCTAAAACGTTACCTTCAACGTACAAGATTTCAAGATTTTGACCACCGAAAAGTTTGCCCCCGGCATAGCCTTTAAGTTCGCCGTTTTTATAAACTAAATAGGCTTTTGAAAACCAGTTTTTAAGCGTGTCTGTTTCCGTTGCAAGGGGTCTAATTACCTCTAACTTCCTTTCTTTTTTTAGTTCTTCTATCTTGTTGAAGTCGCCTTGTGTCTTTGCCTTAACTATTGTGTATGGGTTACCTTTTTCCCATTTTTTGGAACTCATTTCACTAACTTTGAATTCGTAGTTAATCCCTGCAGGATAGTAACCAAAATGCTCGTAACGGTGCCTTAGACCTGTAAGCATACTTACTTCACACTCATCTTGATACCTTTCAAAAGAGTGTGTTAGCATCTTGGTCATAATGCCTTCCCCTCTCGTCTTTTTAGAGGTTGCAACCATTCCTATTTGTAGACCTTTAATAGATACTCCACCCACCTTTATTTCTTCAGGATAAGCACAAACGGCACCCCTTAATTTCCCTTCCTTTTCAAGAATGAAGTGATAGGACATGGTGTTTTTATCCTTGCCATACAGTGATGGTATTAGGCTTGGGAATGGTCTATGAAAAACCTTGCTTAAAAAGGATATAACCTTCTTTTTCTCCTCTTTTCTTGGTACTCTAATTTCCATAATCGCTCCTTATTTGTTTACGATTTTACTTACCTTTTCGCTTACTACAGCGCCTCCTATCGCGCTTACGATATCAATGGGTAAAAAGATTAAACTGCCCGTTAAAAATGCTTGCCACAAAGACAACTCTGCGCCGGTATATACGGGATTTTGATTGATACTCGTGAAGATAGTATCAGTTGCTTTTAAGAACACGTTTCCCATTAGGTAGAAGTAGGTAACGCCTATTAGGTGTATTACTAAAACGGCAATAAGGTTAAACAGTATTCTCCCCTTAATACTTTTTCCACATCCTGCAATAATTGCTCCTATTAGGAAGGCAAATATATAGCCGAAAGTAGGATATAAAAGGTAGGTAATACCACCACCTGCGCTAAAGAGTGGCACTCCTGCAAGCCCTAAAATTATATAAATAAGCGTTGCAAAAAAGCCTACTTTCTTACCACCTATGCCACCTGCAAGAAGTACCATAATGGTTTGTAGCGTTATGGGCACGGCTCCAATCGGTATTCTTATAAATCCACCGACTGCAATAAGCACTACGAATATGGCAGTGGTAGCAATCCATTTTGCCTTTATTCGTTTAGACATAAACTAACTTCCCCAAAATAGAGTTCTTCCTCTTCGCCAAAAGGATATCTAACTATTAGATGTCCTTCGTCGGTTATTGCGTGAGCAACTGCAGGAGCCTCTATTCCATCGCGAATGACCATTATTTTCCTGCCTAAAATTACGCTTGCTTCCCTATATCTTGCCATTATGAAAGATTGATCCTTTTCAAACCGTCTTACGTTTTCCATAAGATTATTAACTGCCGTTGCTATAAGTTTGTTTGCACCGTCATCAATTTCCTTTTCAAGCGCGCAAGCGATATTTTTTATTTCTTTAGGAAATCCACCTTTAGGTTTTTCAAGGTTTATTCCTACCCCTATTACAACTTGAGAAACTGCTCCGGATTCGTAATCAAAAGAGGCTTCGGTTAGAATACCTGCCACCTTTTTTGAGCCGATATAAACGTCGTTAACCCATTTAATTCCTGCTTCAATGCCGTAGATTTCCCTTATAGCATCCATTACGGCTAAAGCCGTCATAACGGTCAAGTAAGAAGTTCCTACGTAGTCCTTTTGTGGGCGAAGAAGAAGGGAAAAGTATGCTCCACCGTTAGGTGAAAAGAAGGTTTTTCCACGCCTACCACGACCACTCGTTTGCCTTTTAGCAACGACAAGCAACCCCTCTTTTTCCCCTTTTGCGCCCCTTTCCATAAGATAGGTATTAGTAGACGTAATTTCTTCAAAAAACTCTACTTCGCGAACGTCCGTATTTTTCAAATACTTTTTTACACCATAAAGCGAAAGGGCTTTGCTACCCTTTAATTTATAGCCGTTACGAGTGCTTTTTTCAAAAAGATACCCTTCCTTTTCAAGAGCACAAACTGCCTTCCATACGGCAGTGCGAGAAACCCCTAAAAGGTCTGCTATCCTACTACCCGAAAGGTATTCCCCGTTAGATTTTTCAAGCAAATGTAATACTTCGTTTTTTATCATATTTTAATTATACCTTAAGCGCCCTATATTGTCAACCTTGAAAAGAAACGATGGTTGACAATCGTTTACTATTACTTTACAAAAGTTGCATATTTACAAAAAAATGGGAATATGATATAATATTTACAACAAAATTAGGAGGCATATATTATGGCAAAAAAATCAGATTATTTTGGTTTAGATAAAACCGTTAGTCTTATTCTTTCAATTATCCCATTTACTGCATGGATTCTTGGTGTTCTTACAAGAGCAAGCGAAGGCAAATGGTTAGCAGCAATCATTCGTGTATTCGGCGGCCTAATTATTTGGGTACTTGACCTTTATAATATGATTACTAAAGGCTCAATTTTCAGATTGCTATAATTGACAATAAAATAAAGAGGAGCGATTTCGCTCCTCTTTTTTATATACTATTTTTGGAAAATGGCTTTATATCCTTTTCCGTATTTAACACACTTGCTTACTCGTGAAAGCGTAGCGGATGAAATGTTTGTGATTTTAACGATTTCATCATAGGTTTTTCCGTCCATTAACATTTTCGCTGCCTTTATTCTTTGTGCCATAGAATCAAGTTCTTTATAGGTACACAAATCGCCAAGGAAAAGTTCCATTTCTTCAGGCGTTGAAATGTTTGCTAAGGTTTCATACAATGCTTTTACGTCTTCTTTATCGTTTGACATCTTACGCCTCCTTTTGATTCATACCCTGTAAAAAAGTTTGAAGTTTTTGAGATTTTGGATTATCAAATACTTCTTCCGGTGTTCCTATTTCTTCTACAACGCCGTCTACCATAAACATTACCTTGTCCGAAACGCTCTTTGCAAAGCCCATTTCGTGAGTAACGATTATCATAGTTATACCTTCTTTCTCTTTGAGTTCCCTTATAACTTTCAATACTTCGCCCGTAAGTTCAGGGACAAGTGCCGAAGTTGGCTCGTCAAAGCATAGTACGGAAGGCTTTAGCGCCATTGCCCTTGCTATTGCCACCCTTTGACATTGTCCACCTGAAAGTTGACAAGGGTATAGGTTCATTTTTTCTTCTAATCCCACTTTGATGAGAAGGTCTTTACTTACTTCCATTGACGGCTTGTCGTAAAGGGGGTCTTGACCCTTTTTTGCCCTTTCCTTTTCCATTAAGGATAAAGCAAGGTTTACGTTTTGAAGAGCCGTGTATTGGGGGAATAGGTTAAACGATTGGAAAACAAGCCCAAAATGCAACCTATTTTCCCTAATTTCACTTTCCTTCATACTCTTTAAGAGTTTACCATCGGAAATAATCTTACCGTTTAATTCAACCGTTCCCTCTTGAGCAAACTCAAGATAGTTAAGGCATCTAAGAAGGGTGGTTTTGCCGTTACCGGACGATCCTATTATGGAAAGTACTTCCCCTTCTTCAAGCGAGAACGATACTCCCTTAAGGACGTCCACCTTTCCAAAACTTTTATATACGTCTTTTACTTCTAAAAATGCCATACTACACCTTATAATAAGAGAGTTTCTTTTCTATCCAGTTGAATAGAATGGTTAGTGCGCCTACGAATACGAGATAGTATGCGCCTGCATAGAATAGTGGCCAAATTAAGCCTTGGAGCATAAACTCTTTTGCTCTGAAGTTTAACTCTAATACACCGATTACGTTTGCAAGAGCAGTATCCTTAATGAGCGTTATAATTTCATTGCTCATTGGGGGGATAATTCTCTTGATTACTTGCATTAAGATTACCTTGAAGAAGATTTGAGACTTGGTCATACCAAGCACTTCGCCCGCTTCCATTTGTCCTTTTGGTATTCCTTCAATGCCACCACGGAAGATTTCTGAAAAGTATGCCGCGTAGTTTATTGAAAACGCTACTACCGTTGCAATAAGTCTTGTTGAAATAGTTTTATCAAACCATTCCCAACCAGTATTCATTGATGGCCATACGAATAAGTTGAGCAGTCCGGGCAGATAGAAGATAACGAATATCTGCAACATTAGTGGGGTGCCACGTAGCACCCACACTATTGTTCTTGACAACCATCTTAGGGGTTTGAACTTGCTCATTGAGCAGAATGCGATTAGTAACCCCAAAGGTATTGCAAATATAAGCGTTGAAATGAATATTATTACGGATGAGGAAAAACCTTCCAGCAATCGTAATGATACGTTTGCAAATTGTTCCATTAATTATCCTTTTTATTTAAGAGCGTCTTCGTTGATGCCTACGTTGTACTTTTCAGCAAGAGTAGTGATGGTGCCGTCTGCATATTTTGCCTTAAGGAATGCATCAAGTTCAGCCTTGAGGTCGCTTCCCTTTCTGAGACCTACTGCGAAGATTTCATCGCCGTAAGATGCGCCTTCAACGATCTTGAGGTTTGCATATTCGCCTTTACCTACGATGTTTTGAGCCATGGTGATATCTACGATAGCAACTTGAGAGGTGCCTGCCTTAACTTCGTTAAGAGCGTCTACTTGAGCAGTAACGGGGGTGATGTTTGCTGCGTTTAATTCTTGAGCAACGGTCATACCTGCAGAGCCGTTTTCAACAGCGATGGTTGAACTTACAACTTGAGCTGCGGTGATGGTGCTATCTGACTTAACAACTGCTACTTGAGAATTCTTTGCATAAGATACGGAGAAATCAATTTCTTGGCCGAGTTCATCACTTGCAGTCATGCCGTTCCATACAAGGTCAATTTGCTTGGAGTTTAGTTCTGCTACCTTTTCACTCCAGTTGATGATAACGATTTGGCAGTTTACGCCAAGAGAATCTGCAAACATTTGAGCGAGTTCAGCATCAAAGCCGGTCCATTCGCCACTTTCTTCATCAATGTAGTCCATGGGGGGGTATACGGTTACGCCAACAACGAGTTTGTCAGCATCTTTAACTGCTTGAAGATCAGATTCGGTTTCATTACATGCTACGAGTCCGAGAACTGCTGATACGCCGAGTGCTACAACTAAGAGTGTTAATAAGAACTTTTTCATTTTGTTTACTTCCTTTTTTATGTGTTTTTTATTTTTTTGTTTTATCACTTTAGCACTTTATCTTGTTAAAGTGTTTACATTATACTTCATTGCGCTAAAGTTGTAAAGTGTTTTTTGCAAATTTTTTAAAATTTTTTTAAATTTATTTTTTGGGTTTAATTTTTACGAAAAATGACGCTAAAACAAGCCTTTTTGAATAAGTTTTGATTAAATGCGAAGTGCGGAATGCGGAATGCGAAATTGACTTTGCTTCATTGCATTGCGCAAACAAGGATTTATTAAGTTTGAGTTTGTTTGTACTTAGATAAACTTT
>JAZQVF010000211.1:0-3621 GCA_045631675.1 Candidatus Stercoripulliclostridium sp. | reverse complement strand
TATAACGACAACAAACTATGGCGTCACGGCGTTGTAAAGAATGCAATGAAACAAGACTTTAGTTGGAAGAAGTCTGCAAAAGAGTATATTGAACTCTATAAATCACTTTAATCACACACGATAAATTCGTTTAATATAGATAGCAATCAGGAGGCTAAATGACAAACCTAAGTAAAACACAGCTAAAAGAACTCCTCGAACTAAAACTTGCCAAGGTTTTTGGCGTTAGATACGAGGATGCTTCCGAAACCACTATGTTCAGAGCGCTCAGTATGGTAACTAAAGACCTACTTACTCAAAAGCGTGTTGAATATAAGACTAAAGTAAGAAACGAAGGCTACAAGCAAGTATATTATATGTCAATGGAATTCTTGCTTGGTAGATCTTTACGCAACCACCTATACAATATGGGTATCCTTGATACCGCAACCGAAGTTATCGGTGAACTCGGCTTTGATATGGACAAGATTATCGCAGTAGAGCCCGATGCAGGTCTTGGTAACGGTGGTCTTGGCAGACTTGCCGCTGCATATATGGATTCCCTTACCGCTTGTGGATATCCCGCAGGTGGTTTCTCCATTCGTTACGACTACGGTATCTTTGAACAAAAGATAGTAGACGGATGGCAAATGGAAATGCCTGACAAGTGGCTTGAACAAGGCGACGTATGGTTCAATAAGAGAAGTGAAGTCTTTGAAGTTAAGTTCGGTGGATATATTGATGAACGTTGGGAAAACGGCAGACTTATCTGCGAACAAAAGGATCATACTACCATTCTTGCAGTACCTTACGATATGAACATTTCAGGCTACGGCTCAGATGCAGTTAACGTTCTACGTTTGTGGAGCGCAAAAGCACCCGTTGAACTTGATATGCAAATGTTCTCTCGTGGCGAATACGTAAAGGCTATTGAAGCAAAGGCTATGGCAGAGGCTATCAGTAAGGTTCTTTATCCTGCTGATAACCATATTGAAGGTAAGTCACTTAGACTTAAGCAACAATACTTCTTCGTTTCTGCATCCATTCAGTCCATCATCAAGAAGCATCTAATTTCCAACCCCGACCTTTCTAACCTTGCAGAAAAGGTTGCAATTCATATTAACGATACTCACCCCACCCTTTGTATCCCTGAACTTATGAGAATTCTTCTTGACGATTACGGATACTCTTGGGACGATGCTTGGAAGATGGTTACGGAAATTATTTCTTATACCAACCATACCGTAATGCAAGAAGCACTTGAAAAGTGGCCACAAAGCCTCTTTATGAGTTTGCTACCAAGAATTTACCAAATCATAAAGGAAATCAACCAACGTTATTGTGCAGACCTTTGGAACGTATTCCCAGGAGATTGGAACAGGATTGCAAACAACGCTATTTTAAGTGATTTTGAAATTCGTATGGCAAACCTTTGCTTGGTTGCATCCCACACCGTAAACGGCGTTTCTCAACTCCACAGTGACATTTTGAAGAACGACGTATTTAGCGATTACTACAAAGTAGCACCACAAAAGTTTACGAACGTAACCAACGGTATCACCCATAGAAGATGGCTTGGCGAGGCTAACCCACTTTTAACTTCCTACATTAAGGAGTTGATAGGGGATAAGTTTATGACCGATGCAAGCGAACTTGAAAATCTTTTGAAGTTCCAAGGCAACAAGGACGTACTTGACAGATGGGCTCAAATTAAACTTAAGAATAAGGAACGCCTTGCAGAGTACGTAAAGAAATCAAACAACGTTATCCTTGACCCCAACTCTATCTTTGACGTACAAGTTAAGAGACTACATGAGTATAAGCGTCAACTTTTGAACGCACTTCAAATTCTACACCTATACAATAGACTTAAGGAAAATCCCGACCTTGACATTACCCCAAGAACCTTCATCTTCGGTGCTAAGGCAGCAAGTAGTTACTACATAGCAAAACTTATCATTCGTTTAATCTATATGATTGGCGAAGTAGTTAACAACGATAAGTCCATTAAGGGCAAGATTAAGGTTGTATTCCTTGAAAACTATAGAGTATCTCTTGCAGAAATCATTATGCCCGCTGCAGAAATTAGTGAACAAATTTCAACGGCAGGTAAGGAAGCAAGTGGTACCGGTAACATGAAGTTTATGATTAACGGCGCAGTAACCTTAGGTACTATGGACGGCGCTAACGTTGAAATTCACGAAAGAGTAGGCGATGAAAATATCTTCATATTCGGTCTTCTAACTGAAGAAGTAGAAAAACTTCGCGCTCACTATAACCCCACAGAATACTACTCAAAGGATATTCGCATTAAGGAAATTATAGACCAACTTAGAGTGGGCATCGGTGGTGTAAGTTTTGCAGAACTTGCAGACAATCTAACCCGTGCAAGAGGTGGCGCAGACCCATATATGGTACTTGCAGACTTCGGCTCATACGTAGACGCTCAAGCAAGAGTAGATGCTACCTACAAGGATAAGTATCGTTTCCAAAAGATGAGTTTAGTCAACACTGCAAAGGCAGGATTCTTCGCAGCAGACCGTTCCGTAGAAGAATACGCTCAACGCATTTGGGGACTTAAAAGCGTTAAATAAGTAACCTAAAGGTATATAAGATGCTAAAATTCAACTCACGCAATAAAACCTATAAGACACCCTTTGGAGCCGTGGCAACACACCAAAGGGTGCGCCTTTTATTCCCCGTCCATAAGTCAATTGGTGCTATGGGCGTTAGCCTTTGTTTGCGTGAAAACACGGTTAAGAAGTTGGATATGCACTTTGCAGGAAGCATAGGGGATTACGATAACTACAAGTTAGAATTTACCCTAAGCAAGGAAGGCGTTTATTATTATCGTTTTGAAATTTTAACGGAAAAAGGCATTTTGTTCGTTGGCAAAGACGATGACGGTGGCGCTTTAATCGGTGACTGGTTACCCGAGTGGCAACTTAGTTGCTATCATCACTCCTACGACACTCCCGAATGGCTTAAGGGTGGCGTTATATACCAAATTTTCCCCGATAGGTTTAATAGGGTGGAAGACGGAGTAAGACCCCAAAAAGGACCTTTTAAGAGTTGGGATGAGCCACTTACCATCGTTGACCCCGACGGAGTATACCGTGCAAACGACTTCTATGGGGGCAACGCAAAGGGCGTTAAGGAAAAACTCCCTTACCTTAAGGAATTGGGTGTTACAGCCATTTACTTTAACCCTGTTTTTGAATCCTTTTCCAACCATCGCTACGACACGGGCGACTATATGAAACTTGATAGACTTTTTGGTACTGAACAAGAGTTTAAAGAGTTGATAGACGCAGGGGAAAAGTTGGGAATAGGCATCATTTTAGACGGCGTATTTAACCACACGGGCGCAGATTCCATTTACTTTAATAAGTTTGACACCTATATGGAAAAGGGCGCTTACCAAAGTAAGGATAGCAAGTATTATTCTTGGTATACCTTCCAGAATTTCCCCGATGAATACACTTGTTGGTGGGGTTGCACCGTCGTACCAACCATTTCACGCACTTGCGAAGAATTCCAAGATTTTATAGCAGGCGAAAACGGAGTAATTGAGAAGTGGAATAAACTCGGCATTAAAGGTTGGCGACTGGACGTAGTTGATGAAAAATCCACTGCATTTAC
>JAZQVF010000210.1:0-1646 GCA_045631675.1 Candidatus Stercoripulliclostridium sp. | reverse complement strand
GAGTCGTAATCTGATAATACTACTCTTCTTGCAAGTTCTTCTACGTATCCACCGGTTACGTAATAAACACCGTTTTCAACGTTAATTTCAAAGTTGGAACGGTCCTTTTCTTCATATTCAAAGGGAATGAATTCAAGTGGTGCTACCGGTGGGATTTCCTTTAACGTTTCACTCATAATCTTCTTAAGATTCATTACACCTTCAGTAGTCGCTGCAGAAATTTGTACTACTTTTGAGCCACATACCTTTTCAAGTTCTTCAATAGTCGTTTCATCACCATAGAGAAGGTCGCACTTGTTAGCAACTACTATTTCCTTTAATTCGGCTAAATCTTCGCTATAGTTTTTAAGTTCCTTTCTTATTGCAAGATAGTCTTCAACGGGGTTTCTTCCTTCAGAGCCTGCAATGTCAACAAGGTGTACTATTAGTCTTACGCGCTCTACGTGACGAAGGAAACTATGTCCTAAACCTATACCTTCACTTGCGCCTTCAATAAGACCTGGAATATCTGCAACAACAAAACTATCTCCATAATAATCTACCATACCAAGGTTGGGAGAAAGGGTTGTAAAATGATAGTTTGCAATCTTTGGACGCGCTGCGGAAATTACGGAAAGTAGCGTTGATTTTCCTACGTTTGGGAAACCAACTAAGCCTACGTCGGCTATCGTTTTGAGTTCTAACTTAATCTTTCTCGTTTCAGTGCGCTCGCCGTGTTCACTATAACCTGGGGAACGATGAGTGGGCGTTGCAAAACGTGCATTACCACGACCACCACGGCCACCTTTGAAAACAAGTACCTTTTCGCCATCAGTGAACACGTCGGCAATGATGCCACCACTTTCGGCATCACGAATAATGGTACCACAAGGTACTTTGATTATCATATCTTCCCCTGCTTTGCCACTGCAGTTTTTGCCTGAGCCGTTAGCACCGTCTTCTGCCTTGAAGTGTTGGGTGTATCTAAATGATATGAGCGTGTTTATACTTCTGTCTGCTTGGAAGTATATAGAGCCACCACGACCACCATCGCCACCATCGGGGCCACCTGTTGCTACGTATTTTTCACGGTGCCACGCTACTGCGCCGTCTCCACCGTTACCTGCTTTACAATATATTACCGCTACGTCAAGAAACATTGTTATTTCTCCTTATAGTACTTACATTCTTCTTTGATTGCACAACCTTCACAGTCGGGCTTTTGAGATTTGCAAACGTATCTGCCTTGGAAAATTAAGGTGTGATGCACTGCATTCCAATCGCTTTCGGGATAACGCGCCATCAATTCCTTTTCTACCTTTTCCACCGTTTCCCCACTTGCAAGCCCTATCCTTCTTGAAACTCTAAATACGTGAGTGTCAACGGGCATTGCCGGAATATCAAAGGCAACGGACAAAACTACGCTTGCCGTCTTTCTTCCTACCCCTGCAAGAGCAGTCAAGTCTTCCAAGGTTTTAGGCACTTCGCCACCATACTTTTCAACAAGTGATTTTGCCATATTGATTATGTTCGTACCTTTATTGTTGTAGAAACCACAACTAAAGATATATGGCTTTAACTCATCTAAGGTAAGAGATGCAAACTGCTCAGGGGTATTGTAAACCTTAAAAAGTTCCCTTGTTGCAATATTAACCCTTTTGTCGGTG
>JAZQVF010000209.1:0-5144 GCA_045631675.1 Candidatus Stercoripulliclostridium sp. | reverse complement strand
GATTACGACTCATTCCGTTGGTTCCAACGTTGTTTAAGAGAAAAGGGTGTAATAGACGCGCTAAAAGAAGCAGGTATGCAAGATGGCGATACCGTAAGTATAATGGATGTAGAGTTTGAGTACACCTTGTAAAACGCGTTATTTAGGCGAATCCCATAACAAAATAAGAACTTCCTTCGGTCGTTTACTCCTATGTAAAGTCCCGTCAGGAAGTTCTTTAATTTTGTGTCGGGCTTCATCCTAACTAACGCGTTTTACCTAAACTTTGTTTAAGGGAGAAATAACTCAAACTTCATTTCTTCTTACATCGCGTTATTTAGGCGAATAACTTTGTCAAAGGCGAATTGACCTAAAGGCGAATTATGAAATAATTCCATCCTTACTTCTTCACTCTTCACTTTTCACTTTTCATTACATATACCTTGCAACGCTCGTTTTTCAACTGCTGATTGAGATTTCACTGCTCTATATTTTTCATTATTACCCCGCTAATTCCAAGTACGAATGGAATTGTTGCCATTATAAGGTAATACGTTTTAAGTGGTGTAAAATTGCTCATAAGGGCAAGGATAAGAGCAGTAAATATTAGGTATTTGCCACGTTTTGGGTTGAAAAGGTCTTCTCTCCATTCTTTTAGTGTGCGTTTAACCTTAATTTTCTTTCTTTTTTGTGGTTTAGGTGGTAAAGCGTTGTGTTTTTTAAGTGCTTTGTAAACGGTCCATTTGTCGGGGAATTGAAAAGGAATAGGTAATAATGCAGTAAGGGTTATAGTTTTTCTTTCTCTTTTACGGCTTAGAATGATAATTTTGCTTACTTTTTCTTTAATTCCTTTTCTATATGCATTGCTTATATCTTCTTGCGTTAGGTTTAAGAAACGATAAAGTGCTACAACTAAGACCACGTTGTTGTTTTCAAGATAAGTAAAATAGGGGCTACTGATGCTAATTCTCTTGTCAATCGGCACAAGGTTATAAAATAATTCCGTTTGTTCTACTCTATCCATTAGAGCAAAGTATACGGGCATTTCTTCCACACTTATTTCCTTTCTATTTTTTCTTTTATGATTAATTATTGCAAAAATAAACACGAACGATAGGTAACTCAAAAGTGTAATAGTTATTGCAAGCCACTCGTCAACAACCTTTGAAAGCCAACCAAAAACTATTAAAAAATAGGACAAGCCGAAAATTAATAAATCAAGAACCTTTGCCATAGGCAAAGTATTACCCTAAATTTAGCAAATATACTATTGAAAAGTTACCCTTTAAGGTGTATAATTGAAATATGAAGATAGGTATATTAGGTGGGTCTTTTGACCCATTGCACAAAGAGCATATAAGGCTAATAGAAGGAGCAAAAGAAATTATCGGTTTAGATAAAGTGATTTTGTTACCTACGTATAATCCACCACATAAGGCGAGTGTGGGTACTTCTTATGAAGATAGGGTAAATATGCTTTCTATATACGTTAGCACCGTAAAAGACGTTGAAATTGATGAAACGGAAAAGGAACTGAATTTAGAAAAGAGTTACGCATACGTTGTGCTAAAAGAAATCAAAAAGAAGTATGAAAACGATGACCTTTACTATATAATCGGCTCTGATTCTTTAAGGAAATTTGACGTATGGGCGCATCCTGAGAAAATTTTAGAATCGGTTAAGATTGCCGTAGTCAATCGTGGAGAGGACGATGTAACGGAAATTGCAAAGGAATACTCTAAGAAATTCGGTGGAGAAATTAAGGTGTATTTTAGCGCAAATGAAGAGTCGTCAAGTGCTTTAAGATTAGATCTTGAACTAAAGAGATACGAACGCTTAGAGGGAAGAATACATCCCAAGATACTTGAGTACGTTAAAGAAAACAACCTTTATTCTCGTTATGGTGAGATTATCGAAAAACTAAAGACAACTCTTAGTGAAAGGACCTTTAATCACTCAGTTAGAGTGGCAGAATATGCCGTTAATAACGCGTGGAGAGTGTGGGAAAGTTATGAAAGAGCATTCCTTGCAGGGCTATTACACGATTGTGCAAAAGGTTTAACGCCCATTCATCCGCTAAGCGAATATCCAACTGACGCAGAAGAAGTAATTCATCAATACGATGGTGCTGAAAGAGCAGAAAAGGAATACGGAATTAGCGATGAAGTAATACTTGATGCAATAAGATATCATACCACAGCAAAACCTAATTTTAGCGCACTTGGGAAATTGATATATCTTGCAGACAAACTGGAAGAAGGAAGAAGTTATCCTTGTGTGGAAGAGTTAAGGGAGAGTGTAGAGAACAATTTTGAAATGGGTTTTATAGAAACGCTCAAGCATGGAATGGACTATCTACGCACGCGCAATATAGAAATAGACGTATTGACACTTGAGGCATACGAGTGGTATAATAAGAAAAGATAAAACAAGGAGAATACGAATGAACTCATTAGAATTATCAAACTTTATAAAAGAAATCCTTGAAGATAGACACGGAAACGACGTTGAAATCGTTGACCTTACCGCAAAGAGCGCTATTGCAGATTACTTTGTAATAGCAACTGCACGCAATACTTCACACGTAAGAGCGCTTTGTGATGAAGTAGAAGAAAAGTTGGAAGCACAAGATATTTTCGTATCAAGAAAGGAAGGCCTAAGAGATGGAAGATGGGCAGTACTTGACTATGATAACGTACTCGTTCATATATTCAATAGTGATACTCGTGATTTCTTCTGTTTGGAAAAATTATGGAAAGATCACAAAGGTACCGTTTTAGAAGAAGATGAATAAAGTAGAAAAAGAAAACGTAACCCCTTCGGAAGAAAATCAAGAAATGGAAGTCAAAGAAGGGGAAAATAAACAAGCGATAAAAAAGAATAAAGTTCGCAACGCGACTGCTTATATAACGAAGGTAGCCGTACTTAGTGCCGTTGCAACGGTACTCTATTACTTTGCGCGTTTCCCAATTTTTGCAGTACCACCGTTTAACGTCTTAGATATGGACTTTTCCGACATTCCTGCATTAATAGGTGGGTTTGCACTTGGTCCGTGGGCGGCGGTTATTATTGCATTTATTAGGTGTGCCATAAAACTTACCACTTCAACCACTGCTTTTGTTGGCGAACTTAGTGCTTTCGTAGTAAGTATCAGTTTTACACTTCCTGCAACTATAATCTACAAGTACAAAAAGAATATAAAAGGTGCATTACTAGGTCTTGGCGTAGGCATACTTATTAACGCAGTAATAAGTTCGCTTAGCAACTACTTTATTATGGTGCCTATGTATGCAAAACTTTACTCACCTGCCTTAATGGAAGTAAGAGTGCAGTTTGCATTTATGTATGGTTTAGCATTCAACCTAATAAAGACGGTAGTTGCATCTATAATAACCTTTATCCTTTACAAAAGGCTCTCAAAAATACTCCATTTATGAAAATAGTAACGAAATCTGAAAGTGAAACCTACGCCCTTGCTGAAAAGATAGCAAAAACGCTTAGTGGGGGCGAAGCCATACTGCTTAGCGGTACGCTTGGTGCTGGCAAAACGACTTTTACAAAAGGTCTTGCAAAAGCATTGGGTGTCGTAAAAACCGTTGTTTCTCCTACTTTTACTATCGTTAAGGAGTATCAAGGAAGTTCTCTAATGCTCTATCACATAGATATGTATAGGATAGAAGATGAAGATGAAATCTACGAACTTGGCATTGAAGAATTGTATGGAAACGATAGCGTAACCGTTATTGAATGGAATAAGATGGAAGAACTTCCTGAAAAAGTTATTTCCATCAACATTGACGTAATAGGGGAAAATGAAAGAGAATGGGAGGTCGTTGGAATTGAAAGCCTCAATTATTGATTCAACTGCAAACGCACTAACACTTATAGTGTTAAATGGAGATAAAAAAGAAATTTTCGTTGGAAACGAGGGTGCAAGAAGACATACTTCTGAAATTTTAACGGAACTTGACAAACTTTTTGAAAGAGCATCTCTCAAGGCAAAGGAACTTGACTACGTTGGCATCGTCGTCGGTCCCGGCTCATTTACCGGCATAAGAATAGGTGTAGCGACAGCAAATGCAATGGCGCTTGCAAGTGGCGCAAAACTTGTTGAAATCACTGAACTTGAAGCAATGCTTGAAGGAAAGGCCGAGGCACTTGCAATGATAGACTGCAAGCACGATAACTATTACTGTCTATACAAAAAAGGTGATAATATGGAGTATATGGCAAAGAATATAAGTGAACTTGCAGAGTACGAGTGTGAAAGGGTAATTTATAAAGAACCTGATGCTGAAAAACTAATTGCTACTTTCTTAAAGAAAGTAGAAGAAGAAAAGTTTTCCACCGTATCTAAACCATACTATATGAAAAAATCTTCTGCGGAGGCATAAATGAAACCAAACTTCACGGTTGAAAAATATACTCTTGAAGACTTGCACGGTATCGCTGAAATAGAGAAAGAATGCTTTGAAAAACCCTGGTCATACGAAAGTTTTTGTATGGAGTATGCCGACAAAAATAAGTTTTATTTCGTTGCAAGAAATAGCGAAGGCAAAGTGATAGGCTACGGTGGATATGCTCATATTTTAGATGAAGGGCATATTATGAACATTGCAGTAACTGAAAGTTATCGTGGAAAGGGCGTGGCAAAAGCGATAGTCGCAAAGATGATAGGCTCTGCAAGGGATAATGGTATTAGTGCCATAACCCTTGAAGTTAACGATGCAAACGCTCCCGCAATAGCGCTATACGAAAAAATGGGTTTTGAGTTTAGTGGACTAAGAAAGCACTATTACGGGTGGGAGAAGGATGCTCGGATATACTGGCTATACCTGTAAAACGCGTTATTTTAGCGAATAATTTTACAAAACCAAGTCTCCCTGCGGGGCGCAGTACTTCAGTACAGCAACCCCTTGGGAGACTTTCTTTTGCTCATTCTTCATCCAAACTAACGCGTTTTACCTTGACCTTGTTTAAGGGAGAAATAACTCAAACTTTACTTCTTATAATATCGCGTTATTTAGGCGAAATACTTTGAAAAAGCAAAAGAAACCGTTAGGGCGCAGTACGTCAGTACAGCAACCCTAACGGTTTTTTTATTTCCCTTCGTCTTTCATCGTGTTTGTATTTTTTGCACTGGTACTTACTTCTACTTGCGCGAT
>JAZQVF010000208.1:0-7019 GCA_045631675.1 Candidatus Stercoripulliclostridium sp. | reverse complement strand
CCACTACCCTTAGACTCAAGATACATAAGCATTTCAGCAAAGGTAATTGATGCAATAACGGCGTCCTTATCCCTTGCGTGAGTGCCTATTAGAGAGCCGTAACTTTCTTCAAAGCCAAACACGTAGGTGTGCTTTCCACTCTCTTCCCACTCTTTAATTTTTTCGCCTATAAACTTAAAGCCCGTAAGTACGTTGTATACCGTCATTCCACGCTTAATAGCAAGTCGGTCTGGTAAAGTTGAAGTTACGATAGTCTTTACAACGGCACCGTTTTTAGGAAGTACGCCGTCTTCAATTTTCTTTGAAAGTATGTAGTCAAGAAGGAGTATTCCTATTTGATTACCGGTAAGAAGTACGAACTCTCCCTTGTCATCACGAACTGCAACACCAAGCCTATCAGAGTCGGGATCAGTTCCTAAAACGACGTCGGCACCAATTTTGTTTCCAAGCGCAACACCCATACTTAGGGTATCTGCATTTTCAGGATTTGGTACCCTAACCGTAGAAAATTCGGTGTCGGGATTTGCTTGTTCACTTACTACCGTTGCGTTAATTCCCATTCTATTGAACATAGTGGTTACGGGATAGTAGCCCGCTCCGTGAATGGGGGTGTAAACGAGTTTGATATCCTTGCCCCTTTCCTTTACGATTTCAGGAGAAAGAGATAGGCGGGAAAGTGCGTTAAAGTAACCTTCATCTACACTCTTACCTACGATGGTTACGTAATCGCTAACCTTAACGTTTTCCACTCCCTTTGGAAATTTGTCCATTGAGATAGGAGTATATTTTACTTCAAAGGGATCCTTTACGTCTTCAATAAATTGAACTACTTTCTTGGTTGCCTCGGGACTCATTTGTGCACCGTCGGGACCGTAAACCTTATAGCCGTTGTATTCCTTTGGATTATGACTTGCAGTAATCATAACGCCTACTTCTGCACCAAGCGCCCTTACGGAATAGGAGCACATAGGTACGGGGCGTACGTCTTCAAATAGGTAACCATTAATTTCATAAGCGGTCAAAACTTCTGCAACGTTGAGAGCAAACTCTCGTGAAAATCTTCTCGTATCGTATGCAATAACAACACCCTTTTCCATTGCTTCTTTGCCAAGAGAAATTAGATATTTTGCAACACCTTCAGTTGCTCTTTTTACCGTATATGAATTCATCCTATAGGTTCCAAGACCAACTTCTCCACGCATACCGGCAGTGCCAAAAGCAAGTTCTAAAGCAAACCTTTCCTTTATTTCAAGGTCGTTATCTTTAATTAAATCAAGTTCTGCTCTTTCTTGGTCAGTTACGTTGTTATACCAATGCTTAAAAGTTTCTAAGTACATATACTATCTCCTTTAGGTTATTAGTATATCACAGGCGCGCGCGATTAGCAATACTAAATTCCACATTCTCTAACGAGTTTAATTCCCTTTTGTGGTTTATAGTAGTCTTCCCTTATCTTAATTGACGCAATCAATTTACCACTGAAATAAACGTCTTTATAAGAACGAGAAACTAAGCCTTCCTTACCTTCTTTCAAAATTAAAAAATCTTGCCCTTCGGGTATCTTGTTTTCCCTATCAACTATCTCTTCATATTCGTAGGGAATTACGCTAACACTCGTTGAACGGAAGAGAAAACTTTCCCCGTCCGTTACCATTTTAAAACCGTATATCTTGAAGGTTAATACCCCACCCCTTGCTTGGCTTTTTATCGTTATTGGATAGGGCGTGGTGTTTTTAAAGCGAAAATCGGTAGCCGTAGATACCATTGCATCCATAGACGGGGGAACGTAGGAAACGGGGAGCGAATGTGGAGAGACGGAGATTACTTGCAAACCTGCCCTAATTACCGCGTTGTACAAAGTAGTGCTTACCTGACATACTCCACCACCTACGCCCATTACGAATTCCCCCTTTTCAATGGTCGGTGAACTTTGATAACCATTTTCCAAAGTGCGCTCTCCCGTAACGAAATTAAAACTAAAAACTTCCCCTTCTTTTAATACCACTCCGTTAATTTTAGAAGATGCAAGTTCTACGTTTTTTCTTCGCCCTTCCGATGAGTTTTCATAACTTGTTGAGAAGGTGCTAAGAAGTTCCCCTTCGTATCCCTTTGCTTTAGCGTAGCAATGCGGAAAAAAAAGAGTGCATAAAAAAACCACTATGGACGTAAGAACCATTCTCTTAACCATAGTGGTAGTATGTTTTGTAACGTTAATTTAATTCGCAAGAATATATGAAATACATTCTTCCTTCGTAAGTTTTCTTCCAAGGTATGCGCCTTGCTCTAAAAGCGAGTTGAGCATTTTTGAACGCTCGTTAGGTTTAACGTTTAATGCAACGAGCGTCTTTCCGTCAACAGGCAAATCCTTGAGCGTCAACGGTACTTCGCTAACAAGCATCTCGCCCCATACTCTTCTTAACTTAGTAACGGAAGGGTTTTCTCCACTTTCCTTGCCGTGTGCTAAAAAGTCCGCTTGCTTTAATTTTAGTAGGTCTTCAAGAAGTTCATAGTTTCTAAGGATAAATACCCTAACGGCACTATCTTCCAAAATACACTTTACATCGTACATATGTATAGCAATCAGTTTGCAAATTTTGTCTATTTCTTTGATAGGATATCTTAATCTCATAAGAATATCCCTTGCCATCGTTGCACCCACGTACGGATGCTCCGTCATATGTCCTTCTTCATCAATACTTCTCGGTTTACCTACGTCGTGAAGAAGGGCAACGAGCCTTAACGATGGAGGTGCAACCTTTACGGTGTTTAGCATATGGTTAAAAACGTCGTAGGCGTGATACTTCTTGGGTTGCGCAACGCCTATACCTTCTAAAAGTTCAGGGATTATTTCCTTCATTGCGCCACACTTCACGAGCATTACGATACCCTTAATATGGGCATCTTTAATTCCGTGTAAGGTATCCGCAACGAGTATTTTATCAAATTCTTCACGAACTCTTTCAGGCGCAAGTTCAGAGATTGTGTGCGCTTTGTTTTGTGCCTCTAAGAAGGTGCTCTCTTCAATTTCAAAACCTAAAGATACACTAAAACGAACCATTCTAAGAATCCTTAAAGCGTCTTCTTGAAAGACTTCGTATGGCGCTCTCGTAGTGCGAATTACACCTTTTTTCAGGTCCTCAAGCCCACCTAATGGGTCAACGATTTTTTCTTCTAAGATATCGTAGTAAAGAGCGTTTATGGTAAAGTCGCGCCTTTTTGCATCTTCGTAAATGTCAACCTTAAACTGCACGTCCGTAGGACTATGTTCACCCGTTTTTTTATAACTGTCCTTTCTAAAAGCAGTGTACTCCATGGTGGTGTTTCCAACCTTTATACCAAGCGTGCCTAACTTTAGAGAATGTGGCGTTACCTTAAATTCACTGCCTTTTAGCAACTCAATTACTTCTTCTCCCATAAGAGAAGAACTCAGGTCGTAGTCGCTGAGTTCGTAATTCAAAAGGCTATCCCTTACTGCTCCACCTACTACGTAAAGTTTGACAGGGAATAACTTGCTTAACTTTTTAAGTTCCTTGCTTATTACCATTATTCGGTGTATATCTCCGGTTTTAAAACACCAATTTCGGGAAGATTTCTATACTTTTCTGCATAGTCAAGACCATATCCAACGACAAATTCGTTGGGTACTTCAAAACCAACGTAATCCCCTTCAATTTCCACCTTTCTTCTTGAAGGTTTATCAAGAAGTGATGCTATCTTCAAACTCTTAGGATTACGAGTCAAAAGCATCTTCCTTAGGTTTTTAAGAGTGTTGCCCGTATCTATAATGTCTTCAACTAAAATAACGTTCTTTCCCTCAATAGGTTGAGAGATGTCCTTTACTATTCTTACTTCACCCGATGAAGTTGAACTTGAACCATAGCTGGAAACAACCATAAAATCAAACCTTACGTCAAGGTCAACGCTCTTTACTAAGTCTGCAAAGAAAACGACTGCGCCACGAAGTATGGCAACCATAAGCACGCTTTCGCCCTTATAGTCACGAGTTATTTCATCGCCAAGTTCTTTAACTCTCGTTGCAATTTGTTCGCTATTTAGTAAAATCTTTTGAAGGTCTTGGTGCATTATTTTGCCTCCCCTACGTTAATTAAATATATCTTTTCGGTTTCTTCAGTAACCTTAATTTCATCGCTTATTTCCACACCGAGTACGGCGTATACGGTAGAGTCTTTTGCAATAACTAAAAGTTTAGAGCGCATATAAGACGGCATCTTGACGTCGGTAAGGTAATCTGACAAACTCTTAGTGCCACCACCGTATCTCTTGAATTTATCTCCCTCTCTCCTTGACCTTACCACCGCTCCTGCGGGCAATTTTTCAACGTCAAAGGTAAGTCCCTTTTTTATAGTATCCGTTTGGGTAAAAGTATAACTGAAACCTTGATATTCATATAGGCCACTTACACTAAACGGACTTTCGTAAAATTCGCCTTCCTTTCTCTTTACAATCAAAAGGTCTTCGTATGATTTGTAAGCATCGTAGCCGTATGGAAGATTGATTTTTGCATTGTTTGGGCTATCTTTTAATGCAATTAGGGACTCCAAGTGGTTGGATTCTATGTCTTTTTCACAACCTAACAATCTCAAAGTTTCAGCAATGGTTTTCTTTGCTATTGCAGGGTGCATGCTAAGAATGGAAATAGGCAAGGTTGCGCCCCCGTCTATTGCCTTGTAGGGAGTAACGTTGCTCATCATATAGTCTTCAATTTCTTCTGCCGTCTTTGCAAGTTTCTTTACTGCAATTTCAAAAGATGGAAAACGAGACTTAACGTGAGGTATAATTTCGTGTCGTATGTAGTTACGGGTATACTCTGAGTCAAAATTGGTGGCGTCTTCTTTGTATGGTATACGGTTTAGAGCGGCGTAGTCGCGAATTTCTTGTTTAGTATAGCCGAGCATAGGGTGTACGTACCCTTCTCTGTCAACGATTCCTCTAAGACCTTTTATGCCCGTACCCCTAAATATGCGCATAAGCACCGTTTCAACTTGATCGTTTAAGTGATGAGCAAGGGCTATGCAATCAACCTTTTTTTCCTTTAGTAGGTTGTCAAAAATTTCATAGCGCAAGGTACGCGCTGCAAGTTCAACGCTAACGTTGTTTTCCGTTGAATACGCAAGACTGTCTACGGAAAAGGATAGACACTCTATTTCGTGGCGCTTGCAATAGTTTTTGACAAACTTGCTATCTCTTTTAGATAGCGCCCCGCGAATACCGTGCTCTACGTTTATAACTAAAACGTCGGCACCACCCTTTTTGAGTAGGTTTAGCATAACCATGCTATCCACTCCACCCGAAACGGCAACGCCTACCTTTAAACCTTTCTTCACTCTAATTTCCATAGATAAATTATATAAGATTTTTGCCCCTTTGTAAAGAACTAAATTACCAAAGTAATTTATAAAGGGTATTGTCTAAACTTAAAGATTGTGATAAAATACAAGTAAACCCAACTTAGGAGAAAAATTATGAAAACTGTAGCAGTTATTGGACTTGGAAATCGCGGTGCGATGTATGCAAGAAGAATCAACGCGCAAGGTGGCAAAGTCGTTGCCGTTTGCGATATAAACGAAAGCGTACTAAAGCACGTGGGCAACAAACTCGGCGTGCCTGAAGATATGCGATTCAATAGCACGGAAGAACTTTTTAGCAAAGGCAAACTTGCAGATGCAATTGTCGTTGCTTCACAAGATAGGGACCACTACGGTCATGCAAAAAGTGCTTTGGAACTTGGCTATCACGTGCTATGCGAAAAACCAGTTTCTCCATCAAAGGACGAGTGCATTGAACTTGCTAACCTTGCAAAGGAAAAGGGCCTTTATATGGTAGTATGCCACGTGCTTAGGTACGCAGGTTTCTACGATGCTATCAAAAAGGTAATTGACTCCGGCGCCATAGGGGAAATTACAAACGTACAACAAACTGAAAACGTAGGTTATTGGCACTACTCTCATTCCTACGTAAGGGGTAACTGGAGACGAGAAGATGAAACCACGCCTTCTATCCTTGCAAAATGTTGCCACGACCTTGACATGCTTTACTACTATATCGGCAAACCTTGCAAGAGTGTTAGCAGTCATGGTTCAAGAAGAATTTTTATCCCTGAAAATGCACCTGAAGGCGCAACCGATAGATGCATGCAAGGTTGCCCACACGCTAAAACTTGCCCCTATTACGCACCACGTTTATACTATAAGTTCACGTGGCGCACCTTCCCTATTTACTTGAATAGATGGTCCCTAATTACAAGAATGGGTAACCCAAAACGCAAAGATGTTGTTGAAGCACTTAGAACAACTTCCCCCTATGGAAGATGCGTTTACAAGTGCGATAACGACGTTATTGAAAACCAAACGGTACTATGTAAATTTGAAGGGGACGTTAATGCAACGCTCACGATGAACGCTTCTTCTCGTGGATGCTTTAGATACGTTCACATCACTGGCACTAAGGGCGAAATTATAGGCAAAGACTTCTTTGGAAAATTCCGTCTTAACGTATGGGGCAAGCGCTCAAAGACCATTAAAGCAAACGTAGGACAAGGACACCTTGGTGGTGACAGTGGCATTATCCACGACTTCCTTGAACTTGTTGAAACAGGCAAGGCAAACCCATGAGTTTCCTTTATGAGTGAAACCTTAATGAGTCATCTTATGGGATTTGCAGCAGAAGAGTCAAGAAAAGACGGTGGAAGGACTATAAATTTATAAATTTGTTACGGGCGTTGCCCGGTAAATATAGTGAAGAGTGAATAGTGAAAAGTGAAGAAGTAAAGATGGAATTATCACATAATTCGCCTTTAGTTAAAACGCGTTAGTTAGGACGAAGAACAACGGAAAAGTATTTCGCTAAAATAACGCGATGTGAGAAGAAATAAAGTTTTTGCTATCTCTTTCTCAAACAAGGTCAAGGTAAAACGCGTTAGTTTAGATGAAGAGCGAAGGAAAGTGAAAAAGTCCACGACCGGAGTTTACATAGAAGTAAATGACCGAGTGGACTTTTTT
>JAZQVF010000207.1:0-2384 GCA_045631675.1 Candidatus Stercoripulliclostridium sp. | reverse complement strand
TTTTCATATTCCTTTGCCATAGCGTCTTGTATGGTTTTAAGGGTTATTTTCTTGTCGTAAGGTACTACGACGTCAAAGAGTATATTGGTGTGAGTATCACCCTTTACAATTCTAAAATCGTGCAAGTGAAGTGATTCATCAATGGTGTTCAACACGTTAATAGCACGAATTTTATGTTCTTCAACTTCGGGGTTATCCGTTTCAATGGGGTCCATGTGTATGGAAAGATGAACACCTTCTGCCATAAATTCACGTTCAATGTTGTCAATTAGGTCGTGAATTTCAATGAAATTCTCTTTTGAGTCTACTTCGGCGTGTACGGTAACGAAAGGAGTTTTTCCGTAAAGGTGTATAACAAGGTCGTGAATACCCACCACTTTATCATAAGAGGCAAGTTTTTTTCTAACTTCCATAACGAATTCTTCGTCGGCTTTTTCGCCAAGCAAAGGACTAATGATTTCCTTAAACATAATGAGTGCGGAAATTACTATGAATATGGAAACTGCAAGACCCATATAGCCGTCAATGTTAACGCCCGTTGTTGCAATAACTATGGTGGAAATTAAAACGGCAATAGTGGAGATAGCGTCGTTTCTTGCATCTTGAGAGGTCGCAAGCAAGGAATCAGAGTCAATCTTTTTTCCGTATATACGGAAGAAAATCATAAGTCCGAGTTTGCCAACTATACCGAGTGCAAGCACGATATAAGTTGCAACGCTAACGGTAATTGCTTCGGGGGTGATAATCTTTTCAATGGAACTTTTGCCAAGTAGTACGCCTACTGCAAGCACTATGATGGCAACGAGTAGGGCGCAGACTTGTTCCACTCTTTCGTGGCCGAAGGGGTGGTCTTCGTCTGCTGGGCGAGAACTCAACTTAAAGCCTATTACGGTAACAATGCTACTTCCTGCATCTGCAATGTTGTTTATAGCGTCTGCTACGATGGTAATGGAGCCTGAAATAAGGCCGACTGCAATTTTACCTGCGAACAATATAATATTGGTTATAATTCCAACGATACCGGCTTTGATGCCGTGTTTCATTTCCGTTTTTTTGTCTCTAAACATATTTCACCTTAATCGTTAAGTGGGTATGGTGTTCCGTTTGCTATGAAGGCATCTTTTAGTCCTTCAAACAAACGTAGATTATCATCGTTATAGCAAGGGGTATCAACGCAAGTGCCGTCTGCGTTTACGCTAAACTCGGTGTGTCCGTCTGCAAACTTAAAGTCAGGGTCTTGCGATTTAAGTATAATAGCAAACGCGTTTTCGCGAGTATTATAAGAGCCGAATGAAGAAGATTGGCTATACATTAGTTTAATTCCTTCGTACATTACTGCATAGTTGTCTATGTGGTCGTGTCCGCAAACGATAGTTTTAGTAGAACCCAATTCTTTAACGAAGTTAAATACTCCCGAATTTATTTTACTTGGGCAACTTGGCTCAAATTTATGGCCATAAATAAAGGACTCGGTGTCAACGAAAGAATGTTCAACCACTGGGATATGCATAAACATAGTGGAGTAGGGCATTGTTCCGTTGTTATTTGCTTGAATTTCTTCAAGAGTATTTTTATACCATTCAAGTTGTTCGGGTTTGATGAAATCGTAACCGTCTCTATAGGTATAGCCGTATTTAGCACAAACTTCTGGTGTTGCATATGCACCGCTATCAATAAAAACGAGAGTATGGGTTACGCCTTTTGAAGTAACGTGGTTAATCATATAATTACCTTCGCCTTCATCAATTTCCCCTTCTTTGGTTAGAGAGTAGGGTTTTTGTTCATAGTATCTAATTAACTCTTCACGAGTGGGACCGTTTGGGTCTTCTGCATCGTGGTTTCCAAGTACTACTGCCCAGTAGGTTTTGTTTTCTTCAAATACTTTGCTAAGGGCATCAACACCTTTAAGTGCTTCTCCACCAAGACAAACGTCGCCGGTAATAATAACAAGGTCGGGTTTCTTTTCTTTTAGTACTCTATCAAGTATGGTAAGAGTAATAGTATCGCTTGGCTCTTCTCCGTTTCCGAGGTGAGTGTCGGTAAAGGTTATAACGTTTAATGGAGCATCGGAGATGGTGCCATCGTCGTATTTCTTAACGAAATAGGGAGTAGAGCCATCTTCAGGCTCAACGTATGATAGGGTGGTTGGTCCTTCAATTTCACTTGTGGGAGCAAGTTCAATGGAGATAACGCCAACTGCAGTAGCCAAAAACAAGGCTAAAACCAAAACTACGATAATTTTCTTCATATCTATTTCCTTTTGGGCGGAGCGCCTAAATATCTATATAATTTACATTCAAGTTCGGAGTTATAAAGTTTTCTCGTTTTATCACTCTTCTTGCCAAAATATTTTTCAAAGTTGTCGTAGGAAGTGATGACGTAAG
>JAZQVF010000206.1:0-2550 GCA_045631675.1 Candidatus Stercoripulliclostridium sp. | reverse complement strand
GAATGTGTTTCTAAATCTTACCCGGATTTCATAAAAGATTTTATCTCCTTAGGGGGTGAATGCAATGAACTTTAACGTAGAAATTTACGGAGCCTCACACGAAGAACGTGTTGGTGTAAAAATTAGTGGTTTACCCGTTGGTACCCCTATAAACGAAGAGAGCATAAAGGACCTTCTTGCCCGTCGTGGTGCGAGCAGTAGCCCTTGGTCAACCCCTCGTATTGAAAAGGATGAGGTGGAGTTTCTAAGCGGTGTAAACGCTGGTGTCGTTAATGGAGAAATACACGCAATAATTAGGAATTTGAACACCCGCAAGCAAGACTATAGTAGCCTAAACGTTGTTCCACGTCCATCACACGCAGACTACGTTAGCTTCGTTAAATATGGTGAAATCTTTACCGGTGGTGGCAAGTGGAGTGGTAGGCTTACTGCCCCTCTTTGCATTGCAGGAGCAATCGCAAAGGACGTTCTAAAAGAAAAGGGAATAGAAGTCCTTGCATACGTTAGTAGCATTGGAAACGTTGAGGGTAAATCATATAAAACAAGCGAAATTAGCATAGAAGAAATTGAAGAGTGTCACAAAGGAGGCTTGCCTACTTTAGCAAATGAAGACCTTATGGTGTCGGAAGTGCTTAACGCAAAAAAGGACGGCGATTCTATTGGTGGCACCATTGAGTGTATAGTTTACGGACTTCCCGTAGGTTTAGGTGATAGCCTAACGGATGGTATGGAAAGCGCAATTGCCTACGAAGTATACGGAGTACCTGGTGTTAAGGGCGTAGAGTTTGGCGATGGCTTTTCTCTTTCCCAAATGCTTGGTTCAAAGGCAAACGACGGCTTTGACGTAAAGGAAGGAAAGGTGGTATCCACTACCAATCGCTCTGGTGGAATTAATGGTGGCATAACAAATGGCATGCCCCTAACCCTAAGGGTAGCGATGCGCCCCACTCCATCTATTGCAAAGGAGCAAGCAAGCGTTAACCTTGTAAACTTGGAGCCAACCACCGTAAAGGTTACGGGTAGACACGATAGTTGCATTGTACCAAGGGCAGTTGCAGGAATAGAAAGTGCAGTAGCAATAGCAGTGCTAAAAAAGTATTATGAGCAAGTTTAGTGGAAAGTATTTTGTAACGGGAAAATCATTACCTCACACCATGAGCCCGGATATTTATTTGAGGCTTGGACTTAACTATGGTGTAAGGGAATTCCCTACCTGCGAAGATTTTGTATCTTGGGTAAATGAAAAGAATTACGATGGCTTCAACGTAACCATTCCATATAAGGAAACGGTTATGCCTTGTCTTGATTATATAAGTGATGAGGCAACAGAGATAGGTGCCGTAAACACCGTTGTTAAGAAGGACGGGAAACTCTATGGTTACAATACCGACTGCTATGGTATGGCAAGAGCGATTAAGGAAAACGGCATTGAATTAAAGGGCAAAGTCGTTGCAGTTTTGGGTAGTGGAGGCACCTCAAAATGTGCAGTATACGTATGTAAGAAAGAGGGTGCAAAAGAGGTTAAGGTTGTTTCAAGGAGTGGGGAATATAACTACGAAAAGTTATATGAAGACGTATCCGTTGAGGTAATAATCAACACCACCCCGGTCGGTATGTTCCCAAACGTTAGCGCCTCCCCCGTTGACCTTAAAAAACTAAAATCTGTTAAGGCAGTTTACGATGTAATTTACAATCCACTCACGACGGCTCTTGTTGGGTTAGCAAAGGAATTAGGGCTAAAATCAGGCAATGGTCTAAGTATGCTTGTGTATCAAGGTATAAAGGCATTTAAGTTATATACGGACACCAAATGTGAAGATGAGGTAGCCCAAAGAGTGTTGAATGAGATAAATGGCGAAAAGCAAAATATCGTTCTTGTCGGTATGCCGGGAGCAGGCAAGTCAACCTATGGTAAACATATTGCTAAACTAACGGGCAGGGAGTTTTTTGACACGGATGAGGTCTTTGAAGAAAGGTTTAACGCAACTCCCAAGGAAGTGATTTTAGCGCACGGTGAGGAAAACTTTAGGGCTATGGAAAGCGAGGTTATCGCTTCACTTTCAACAAAACTTGGCGTGGTAATCGCAACGGGTGGTGGCGCCGTTCTTAAAGAAGAAAACAGAAAACTTTTGAAGGCAAACGGCAAGGTTGTTTTCATTGATAGAAACCTGAAATCCTTGTCAACTAAGGGCAGACCACTTTCCGAGCAATTTGGAGTTATGAAACTTTACGAAACCCGTTTACCTATATATGAAAAAATGGCAGACGTAAGGGTTAATACGGACGCAAGCACGGTAGTTAAAGAAAAGGTTTTAGAAATTTTAGCATTACTCAAATAATATGGAAAGTCTAACGTACAAACAAGGCTTAAAGGACGGGATACCGATAGCACTTGGATACTTCGCGGTATCCTTTGCATTTGGTGTATCGGTGGTGAGTCAAGGATTGCCTTGGTTTGTGGCAACGGTAATGTCACTCACGAATTTAACGTCTGCAGGGCAATTTGCAGGGGCGAGTGTTATTATTGCTATGGGTACCATATTTGAAATT
>JAZQVF010000205.1:0-10307 GCA_045631675.1 Candidatus Stercoripulliclostridium sp. | reverse complement strand
AGCGATTGGTGGGTACGCACGTGAGGCAGTAAAATCAATTTTGGTAGCAGGGTTACCTACTCGGGGGTCATAGGAACTGCTACGCAATGCTCTGTAAATTTAGACCACGTTGCAGGAATAAGACCTACAATTTTATTAAAGGTTCAGTAGATAAATAAAGTGTATTCTTCAAAGAAAAAAGAGAGTTATTACTCTCTTTTTTATTGTATTTGAATAGGTACTAATTTTTGAATAAACTCAAAAGCATTTTAATTATGCCCTTTCTCATTTTGTCGTAGTCTACGTAATCGTGCAAGTCGTAAACACATTCGTGTGCGTAAGATTGTATCGTTTCCATAGCAAGGTGTACGCGCTCGTATACGTCGCCAGGGGCATAGCCGAGTGCACCTAAACTTTCAACAATACTTATAGTCATATCCTTTTCAAGTTCTAAAAACTTGTTGCCTACCGCCTCATCGGAAGAAGAAAGTGAATGTAATGCTTCGTGTATGCTGGCATTACCTTTGTGTATTTCAACCGTTGCATCAATGATTGTGCTTAGCAATGGCTCAAAATCAAGTGGCGCAACTATGTTTTCAAGTATCTCCCTAATTGGCGTGAAAACTCTATCAACGTAAATGGAAAGCACTTCAAGAAGAATGTCCCTTTTGTCCCTAAAATATCCGTATACGATACCGGTTGATACGCCTGCGTGCTTTGCGATTTGCGCAGTATTCGTGTTGAAATATCCGTTTTTTGCAAATAGTTCATAACCGGCCTCTATGATGCGGTTTTTCTTATCTATACTTCTTTTTTGCTTAGGTTCACGTACAAGTTCGGCCATCGGTGTTAATCCTTTTACGTATTAGAAAAATCATTTTCTTCCTTTTTATTATAATTGCTAATCACGTTTTTTGCAATAGAAAAAGCAAAACTGAAATTTTTTTCATATTTTTTTAATTGAACACTTGACATTGGGAGGGCATATATTTATAATATATCCGAAAAGTGAAACAAATTTCATATTTTAGGAGTGCTATGAAAGAGAAAAGGCTTAGCGAATATAAAATAGGCGAATACGGCAAGGTTAAAATTGTAGAAGGTGAGGGAAGAATCCGTCGCCGTCTTTTTGATATGGGAGTAACCCCAAGTGCCGATATTATCGTTAGAAAGAGAGCGCCACTCGGTGATCCAATTGAAATTACCGTTAGGGGATACGAATTAACGCTTCGTGAAACGGAGGCGCAATGCGTTGTAATGGAGGGTAGAAAGTAATGCTAAAGTTTGCTTTGGTTGGAAACCCTAATAGTGGTAAGACCACCTTGTTTAATACGCTTACCGGCTCAACTGCTCACGTTGGCAACTGGCCCGGCGTTACCGTTGACAAGAAGGAAGGCACCTATAAAAAGTGTGCAGAGCCTATCTCTATCGTTGACCTTCCCGGCATCTATTCTCTTTCACCATACACTCCAGAAGAGGTTATTTCCCGTAACTTTATTCTTGATGAGAAACCCGACTGCGTAATAAATATCGTTGACGTAACTAATCTTGAAAGAAATCTCTATCTAACCACTCAAATTATGGAAATTGACGTTCCCATGGTGGTTGCACTCAATATGATGGATGAACTTACCAAACGTGGTGATAAGATTGACGCAAAGGCTCTTGAAGAAAAAATCGGTCTTCCCGTTGTTGAAATCTCAGCACTTCGTGGTAAAGGTATGAGTGAACTTATGGACAGGGCATATGAAGCATGCAAAACGCCAAGAAATGGTAAGACCGTGCTTGAAAAAACTGCCATTATCCACCTTATTAACGACTGCCGTATAGCACTTAGTGGTCAAAAGGTAGATAACGCACTCTTCCACGCTATAAAACTCGTTGAAATGGACGAGATAGAAATGGAGATGCATCCCGACTCTGCAAAGATGGTAGAGGAATTCAAGGCTTGTTTCCACGACGAATTGTTCGGTACTGACTTTGAAGCACTCGTTGCAGATGGAAGGTATAAGTACATAGTAGGTTATTTTTCACCCACTTTAACCAAAAAGCCAAGGGCTGTGACTGAACTTACTAAATCGGAAAAAATAGATAGAGTTCTTACCCATAAATATTTTGGTATACCACTCTTCTTCCTTATTCTCTTTGCAGTTTTCCACCTAACGTTTAGTGAAAATATGCTTTGGCTTGGTGCAGGACCACTTAAAGATTGGGTATCTGTAGAAGGTACTGCTTTTGAAGGCGTTTTCGGTGTGGGTGGACTTGCATCCCCCGGTGTAATACTATTCAACTTGGTTGACCTTGCAACGGCATCCCTTGGTGGTGCAATAGCAAGTGGATTGAGCGCAATAGGCTCTCCCGAATGGCTCGTCGGTTTTATCTCCGACGGTGTATTCGGTGGTATATTTGCAGTGCTTTCCTTCTTGCCACAAATACTCCTTCTTTTCCTATTCTTCTCCCTCTTAGAAGATAGTGGATATATGGCAAGAGTAGCCTTTATGCTTGACAAAATCTTCCGTAAATTTGGCTTATCTGGTCGTGCGTTTATGCCAATGATTATGGGTTTTGGTTGCTCCGTTCCTGCAATGATTAACACTCGTACACTTGCAAACGAAAACGAAAGAATTGCTACCATTAGAGTTATCCCATTCTTCAGTTGTAGCGCAAAACTTCCCATTCTCACTGCCGTTTCAGGTGGTATAATGCAAGTGTTTGGAGTGGGCAACGCAGACCTTATTACCTATGGTATGTACGTTGTGGGCATTATTGTTGCTTTAGTGTGTGTAATACTAATGCGTGCAACCAATATGCGTGGCGAAGTGCCACCCTTCATTATGGAACTTCCCGATTACCATAGTCCACAATTTAGGAACCTAATGTTGCACCTTTGGGATAAAGCAAAGCACTTTATTGAAAAGGCTTTCACTATAATTTTAGTTTCAACGATAGTCGTTTGGGTGGTAAGCCATTTCTCTTGGACTTGGGAATTTTTGAGTGATGCAAGAATTGACGAAAGTATACTTGCAGGCATTGGTGGGCTTATTCAACCTTTGTTTACCCCCTTGGGCTTTGGTTCTCAACTTGGCTCTTTAGGTTGGGTGTTTGCGGTAGGCGCAATTACCGGGCTTATTGCAAAAGAAAACGTAGTTGCAACCTTCGGCACCCTTGCTGCTTGTTTAGTTGCAGGCTTTGAAGGTACGGAAGAAGGCGTTATGGAAGTTGCCGTTATGATTCAAGCAACGGGTGCTACCATTCCTGCGCTTATAAGTTTTATAGTGTTCAATATGACTACCATACCTTGCTTTGCCTCAGTTGCAGCGGCAAAAGGGGAGTTGCGTAGTAAGAAGAAGTTTACGTTTACTCTTATCTTCTGGGTGGCCGTATCGTACGTAACTTCTATGATGATTTATCTCGTTGGCTCTTGGTGGTGGACGCTCTTTATCTTCCTTGCAACTTGGGCAGTAGTAATTACGCTTATCATTCTTTGGAACAAAGGTAAACTTAATCTTAAACCAATCATTTCCTTTGCTAAGAAAATTTTTAAGAAAAAAATAAAGAGTGGTGGTTGCCACGATTGTTCACATTGTTCAATGAAAGACCATTGTTCTTCAAGCAAGAAATAATTGATTCTCCCAAATATAGAAACTGGAACTCGTAAGAGTTCCTTTTTCTTTACGCCCCCTTTTTCGTTTATGAGAAAAGGCGTTAAAATAAGGTATTTAAGTTTGTCGTATTTTGTTGACTTCTTTCGCCTGCGCGTGCTATATTATATACGTGACCTGCGACTGACGGAACTTTATGGATTACCATAGTGGAGCAGATCATCTTGAAAGCCGACCGTCTGGGCGCACTATCTTGTTTAGTGCGCCCATTTTTCATTTAAAAGCAATGCTAAAGCATTGAATGAAGGAAAAGGAGATTGATATGAGCAAGAAAATCGGTATCGTAATGGGTAGTGATAGCGACCTTCCCGTAGTTAAAAAGGCAATTGACGTGCTTGACGCTTTCGGCGTTTCTTACGAAGTACACGTATACTCTGCACACCGTACTCCCGACGAGGCAAGCGACTTTGCTTTGAACGCAAGAAAAAACGGTTTCGGTGCTATCATTTGCGCAGCAGGTATGGCAGCGCACCTTGCAGGTGCAATCGCAGCACGCACCACTCTTCCCGTAATTGGTATTCCAATTAAGTCAAGTTCATTTGACGGTATGGACGCACTCCTTTCAACCGTTATGATGCCTACCGGTATCCCCGTTGCAACCGTAGCGGTAAACGGAGCAGGAAACGCTGCCCTTCTTGCACTACAAATGCTTGCGATAGAAGATGAAGAAATTCGCGTTAAACTTGATGAAAAAAGAGTGAGCGATGCAAAAAAGGTACTTGAAAAGAACGCTCAAATAGAGCAAGAATTCAATAAATAATTTCAAAAATCCAATTTATACATATTTTGAAGGAGAAACTACTATGACTAAAAATCTTGTTTACACCGGCAAAACCAAAGACGTATTTGCACTTGAAAACGGCAACTATCTTTTGAAATTCAAAGATGATTGCACCGGTAAAGACGGCGTATTTGACCCAGGTGAAAACTCTGTTGGTCTTACCATTGAAGGCGTTGGCGACGTAAACCTTCGTATGTCCATCTACTACTTTGAAAAGATTAACGAAGCAGGCATCAAAACCCATTATATTTCTGCAAACCTTAACGATACTACTATGGAAGTTCGCCCTGCAAAGGCATTTGGTAAGGGCCTTGAAGTAATTTGCCGTTACAAGGCAGTTGGCAGTTTCTATAGAAGATACTCCGATTACTGCACCCTTGGTCAAGATCTTCCCGCATACGTAGAAACCACCTTCAAAAACGACGCTAAGGGCGATCCACTCGTAACCAAAGACGGTCTTATTGATCTCGGTGTTATGACTGCTGAACAATATGATTCCTTAAAGGATATGACCCAAAAGATTACCGCTATTATTGCTGAAGACCTTAAAGCAAAGGGTCTTGACCTTTACGACATCAAGTTTGAGTTCGGCTATGATAAAGACGGCTCCGTTATGCTCATTGATGAAATCGCATCAGGCAATATGCGCGTTTACAAGAACGGAGAATATATTGACCCAATGACTCTTTCTAAACTCTTCTTCGCATAATACTTTACTAACTAAGGAGCACTTATGGGCGCTATATTTGGCATAGTATCAAAAAAGGATGCATTGAGTGACGTTTTCTTTGGAACGGATTATCACTCCCACCTCGGCACGCGTCGTGGTGGTCTTGCAGCCTATGATACTGAACTCGGGCTACAAAGAAAGATACATAACATTCAAAACGCCCCGTTCAGAACAAAATTTGAAACTATATTTGAGGAAATGAAGGGGAATACCGTAGTCGGTTGCATAAGCGACTACGACCCCCAACCCCTCATGATACGTTCTAAACTCGGCACTTTTGCAATGTGTGTCGTTGGACATATCAATAATTATGAAGATTTAATTAAAAACTTTTTGGACACCACGGGCGGACATTTTAGCGTAGCAACCGGTAACAGAATTAACTCTGTAGAATTGGTTGCTTCTTTAATTTCCCAAAAAGATAATTTCGTTGACGGCATAAGGTTTGCAAACGACCAAATTGACGGCACAGCATCAATTGTAATTCTTAAAGAGGGTGGCAACGTCATTTGCGCTCGCGATAAGATGGGCAGACTTCCCATCCAAATCGGCAAAAACGACGATGGTTTCTGCTTTTCTTTTGAGTCTTATGCTTTTGAAAAAATGGGCTACGAAAAGTATCGCGAATTGGGAGCAGGGGAAATTGTGGAAATTACCCCCAACGAAGTCGTTACCATTTCCGAGCCAAGAAAGGAAATGAAAATGTGCGCTTTCTTGTGGTCTTATTACGGCTATCCTACCACTTCTTATGAAGGTATAAACGTTGAAGTTATGCGCTATCGTAACGGTGAGATACTTGCAAAAAAGGATCAAGAGCAATTTCCAGACCTTAAACTTGACTACGTAAGTGGTGTGCCTGATAGTGGTACTCCTCACGCAATAGGATACGCTAACGAAAGTAAAATTCCATTTGCCCGTCCTTACATTAAATATACCCCCACTTGGGCTCGTAGTTTTATGCCAAACAGTCAAGTGGATAGAAACAGAATCGCCAAGATGAAACAAATTCCCGTTCACGACCTAATTAACGGAAAGGATCTTTTGTTTGTAGACGATTCCATCGTTAGAGGAACGCAACTTCGTGAAACCGTTGACTTCCTTTACGAACACGGCGCAAAGAGCGTGCATATTCGCTCTGCTTGCCCACCCATTATGTATGGATGTAAATACCTTAACTTTTCAAGAGCGACTTCCGATATGGAACTTATTACGAGAAGAACGATAGTTGAACTTGAAGGGGAAGAAGGACTAAATCATATAGAAGAGTATGCCGACCAAAACACCGAAAGGGGAAAGAAGATGAGAGAGGCTATCTGCAAAAAAATGCATTTTAGTACCCTTGAATTCCAATCACTTGAAGGACTTGTTGAGGCAATTGGCATTGACAAGTGCAAACTATGCACTTACTGTTGGAACGGAAAAGAAAAATAAGGAGATATATTATGCACGAAAATTCAAGATCTATCGCTTATGAACAAGCAGGTGTTGACATTACCGCAGGTTACAAAGCAGTTGAACTTATGAAAAAGCACATTGCAAGAACCATCGTTACTTCAAAGTCAAGTGATATAGGTGGTTTCGGTGGTTTGTTTGAACTTGATCTTAAGGGATATGAAAACCCTGTTTTAGTTTCAGGTACCGACGGCGTAGGCACCAAACTTAAACTTGCTTTCCTACTTGATAAGCACAATACCGTTGGTATTGACTGCGTTGCGATGAGCGTTAACGACGTAATTTGCTGTGGCGCAAAACCTTTGTTCTTCCTTGACTATATCGCTTGTGGTAAGAACGTACCTGAAAAGATTGCATCTATCGTAGAAGGTATTGCTGAAGGTTGTGTACAATCAGGTGCAGAACTTATTGGTGGCGAAACTGCAGAAATGCCCGGTTTCTATCCCGTTGACGAATACGATCTTGCAGGCTTTGCAGTAGGTATCGTAGATAAGAAAGACGTTATCCGTAAAGAAAATATGGAAGAAGGCGACGTTATAATTGCTCTTCCATCTTCAGGCGTACACTCAAACGGATTCTCACTTGTAAGAAAGGTGTTTGACGTTGAAAACAAGGACCTTAACGGCTATAAAGAAGAACTCGGTGGAAAGGGTCTTGGCGAAACTCTCCTTACTCCCACGAGAATTTACGTTAAGTCCATTCTTGCACTTATGAAAGAAGTTAAGGTTAAGGGTATCTCTCACATTACCGGCGGCGGTTTCTATGAAAATATTCCACGCTCCATTCCCGATGGTCTTGGTGCAGTTGTAGAAAAGAGTGCAGTTAGAGTACTTCCCATCTTCAAACTCATCCAACAAGTTGGTGGCATTGATGAAAGAGATATGTTCAACACCTTCAATATGGGCGTTGGTATGAGCGTTGTAGTTGGTAAAAACGACGTTGAAAAGGCTCTTGAAATATTAAAGGCAAACGGCGAAGACGCTTACGTACTTGGCAATATCGTTAAGTCAGACGTAAAAATTACCATTAAATAGGGCGCTGTATGCTAAAGAAAATACTAAAAGATATAATCTACGGATTCCTTGCAGGTGCAATGATTTCCATTGGTTGTGCAGTATATCTTGCTTGCCAAAACAAGTACGTTGGAGCAGTAATGTTTTCCGTTGCCCTTCTTACCATTTGCTATAAAGGCTACAACCTTTATACGGGTAGAATAGGCTTTATCGTAAACAATCATGCTAAAGACGACTTTCATAGCCTTCTTTTAGGTCTACTTGGCAACACCCTTGCTATGATGGCTTTCGGAGCACTTCTTGGTTTAGCCCTTCCTAACCTTAAGGAAACGGCAATAGGCGTGGTGCAAGCAAAACTTTCACAAACCTTCCTTTCTGCACTCATTAGAGCAACCTTCTGCGGAATACTTATGTATATTGCAGTATCCTTATATAGAGAGAAGAAAACGGTGGTAGGTATAATTTTCTGTATCCCTGTTTTCATTCTTTCAGGTTTTGAACATAGCATTGCAGATATGGGATATTTTGCAGTTGCAGGAGAGTGGAGTGCAAAGGGCTTGGGATATATTTGGACCATCATTTTGGGTAACACAATAGGCGCAATGCTTTTCCCCGCACTTAAACTTATAGTTAAGGAGAAGAAAAATGAGCAAAACTAAAATTGCCGTTTTGGTTTCAGGTGGTGGCACTAACCTTCAAGCACTAATTGATGCTGAAAATAGTGGTATCCTAAGTAGTGGCGAGATTGTACTCGTTATTTCCAATAAAGAGGGTGCATACGCACTTGAAAGGGCAAAAAACGCAGGCATTAAGAGTGCTTTAGTGCTAAAAAAGTACTGCACTGATCAACTTGATTTTGAAAACAAAATAATTGCACTCATTGAAGAAAACGACGTAGAACTCATAGTGCTTGCAGGTTTTATGAGTATTCTAACCGAATACTTTACTTCAAAATATGATAAACGCATAATTAACGTTCATCCTTCCTTGATTCCAAGTTTTTGTGGTAAGGGATTTTACGGTCTAAAAGTACACGAATCAGCACTTGCATATGGTGTTAAAGTAACGGGTGCAACGGTACATTTCGTAAATGAAATTCCAGACGGTGGCGAAATTATTATGCAAAAGGCAGTAGAAATACAAGAGGGGGATACTCCCGAAGTACTTCAAAAGAGAGTTATGGTAGAGGCAGAATGGCAAATTTTACCACTCTCAGTAGAAAAAATTAGCAAGAAAATAAACTCAGAAAGGAGATAATCATGGATATTTACAAGATTCACGATATAGGCGAACTCATTAAAGATAACGCTTACGTTGGTAGAGGTATCGTACTCGGTAAGTCAGAAGACGGCAAAAAGGCAGTTAGCGCCTACTTCATTATGGGAAGAAGTGCAAACTCAAGAAACCGTATCTTCACTGAAAAGAACGGCGAAGTTTTCACCGAACCTTTTGATGCAAGCAAGGTTGAAGACCCAAGTCTTATCATATATGCAGCAATAAGAAGATTTGAAAACAAACTTATCGTAACCAACGGCGACCAAACCGACACCATCTATGAAGGTCTCAAAAATGGTAAATGTATGAAATGCGCCCTTGAAAGTCGTGAATTTGAACCCGATGCTCCCAACCTTACTCCCCGTATCAGTGGTGTTATCACCTTTAAGGACAACGATTTCAGTTATGAAATGAGCATCTTAAAGTCTGCAGATGCAGTAGGTAGTGCTTGCAATCGCTATACCTATTCCTTTAGCCCATTGAACGGACTCGGCCACTTCATTCATACCTACGTATGTGACGGCAACCCCATTCCCACCTTCCAAGGCGAACCTGAAAGAGTAATTATCCCCAACGATATTGATGCTTTCACTTCAAATTTATGGGCAAACCTTAACGAAAACAACAAAATTTCACTTTACGTAAAGTACGTTGATATTGAAAGTGGAGTGGAAGAAAACAGACTTATCAACAAGAATAAATAAGGAGAAAGTTATGAAAGAATTTGAACTTAAATATGGTTGTAACCCCAATCAAAAGCCTGCAAAAATCTATATGAAGAATGGCTCAGACCTTCCCATTGAAATCCTTTCAGGCCGTCCCGGATACATCAATTTCCTTGATGCTTTCAACTCATGGCAACTCGTAAAGGAAGTTAAGGAAGCAACCGGCATGGTATGTGCTACCTCTTTCAAACACGTTTCTCCCACTTCTGCAGCAGTAGGTAAGCCCCTTAGTGCAAAACTAAAGAAGGCTTGCTTTGTTGACGACATTGAAGGTCTTGACGATAGCCCCCTTGCTTGTGCTTATGCAAGAGCAAGAGGTACCGATAGAATGAGTTCATTCGGTGACTGGATTGCACTCAGTGACGTTTGCGACCTTACTACTGCAAAGATTATTGAACGCGAAGTAAGTGATGGTGTTATCGCTCCCGGATACACGGATGAAGCACTTGCAGTGCTCAAAACCAAGAGAAAGGGTAACTATAATATCGTTAAAATTGACCCCGACTACGTACCCGAAGTACAAGAAACCAAGGACGTTTTCGGCATCACTTTTGAACAAGGCAGAAACAACTTTAAAATCAATAGAGAACTTCTCACCAACGTTGTAACGGAAAATAAGGATCTTCCCGAAGAAAAGATTATTGATATGATAATTGCTCTTATCACGCTAAAGTATACCCAATCAAACAG
>JAZQVF010000204.1:0-1937 GCA_045631675.1 Candidatus Stercoripulliclostridium sp. | reverse complement strand
CATAGCATTTGCTTGTGAACGTAAAGGCTTTGGAGTTACGTCGGGCATCAATGCAACTGCAGGTGAACGGAAGGTTGCCATTGCGATAAGAACAAGGAGCAATACTACCATATAAAGAATTAGAGGAGTGAGGTTGCCCTTGGTAATCTTTTGGAAAACCTGGTCGGTTGCATAACTATTAAGACCACTCTTTACGTAAGAGTTGTATTCGGTGGTATAATTGCCCTCTGCGTCCTTAGGGTTGAGTGCTATTTCAAGATACTCTTCAAGAGAGCCAACCTTATCTTCGCCACCACCAAAGTTGTCAAAATAGGTACGGTCGCAATAGTCGGAGTTAGTTGCACCTTCGTTATAAAGCATAGTATAGAGTGCTTCTGCATCGTATACCTTGCCGGTGTGATCGGTATAGGTGTAACCTTCCACGTCAGTTGCCATAATGCTTTCACGAAGTTCAATGGAGTTGTCAAGTTGAGCGTTAGAAGTGATTGGTACGAAAATCATAATGATAACGCTTGCAATGGTACCAAGCACGATGAAGGGAGTACGACGGCCCCACTTTGTGTTGGTCTTGTCGCTTATCTTACCAAATATGGGAAGTAGGAAAAGGCTCAAAAGGTTGTCGGCACCCATGATAAGTCCGCGCAAACTATTTGAAAGACCAAAGGTGTTTTCAAGAAGTAGTGGCACAACGTAGTCGTATGCCGTCCAGAAAACTTGGATGACTGCAAAAGCCAAACCAACTTTTAACGTTCTCCAATAATTGAGTTTCATAATTCACCTCATAAATTTTGTCCGTTTACATTATAACTTAAAGAAAGTCAATTTTCAATACCTATTTTATTTAATTATTGAATTAATTGTAATTTTATTATATAATAGTAGTACCTTTCAAAATTAAAGGAGTGTCGTTATGGCAAAAAAGAAAACTATAAAACTAAATAACACCACCTTGTTTATTCTAATTGCAATAGCAGTTATTCTTGCTCTCGTAGTCGCTTTGGCCTTTAGCCCCATAGGTGCAGGCCTTGTGGAAAGTCTTATTGAAGGCTCCCAAAGTGGCGAAAACGGTAGCACTAAGCGCTTAGTTCAACTTGGTGGCACCATTTCAGACGGTACCCAAAACGTAGTTCTTGAAAACGTGGTTTGTCAAGTACACTTCATTGACGTTTTGCAAGGCGATGCCATACTAATTCAAATGAACGACGGTGTGGAAGTGCTTATTGACGGTGGTTCAACAAGTTCCGGACTTAGTGAAATAAGAACGAGTTTCGTGGACTATCTTAAAGGTGCAAACGTAAGTGGTGCTATAGATTACCTAATCGTAACACACCCCGACACCGACCACTACAATATGCTAACTGCCGTTATGGACGAGTTTGTAGTTGAAAATATAATTTACAACAACTGCACCAAAAACCAAACCTACAACGAGTTTATCGCTCGCATTGGCGAGGAAGTTAGTGGCACTAATAATATTAAGATTGATGCTGACGGAGAAATCTATAACGACGTCATCGTAGGTGCTAACTATAATTTTGATATTTACGCACCCGGCTACGATAGATTCCAAGATGAAAATGCAGAATACGACGCATACGAATCAAACGGAATGAGCCCTATCGTAACACTTGAAGTGCAAGGCAAGAAGATGATTTTCACGGGCGATGCAACCTATGAAACGGAAGATTGGTTTATTTCTACCTTAGGCTCTACCACTCTTGATTACGATATTTTAAAGGTAGGACACCACGGCTCCGATTCTTCTACCACACAAGCATTCCTTGACAAAATCAACGTGGAATACGCTATCATTTCTTCCGACGACGGCACTAAGCACGGACACCCAACACCAATAGTTATGAATAGGCTATTTGACGAAGGAATCGTTACCTATCGCACTCATAGACACGGCGACATAGTGCTATCGGTTGACCAAA
>JAZQVF010000203.1:0-12702 GCA_045631675.1 Candidatus Stercoripulliclostridium sp. | reverse complement strand
AAATATTCCTTGTTCTGATTCTTTGCTTCGGTACTTGTGCCGACGAATATATCCTCGGTCATGACCTTACCGTTGATCGTAAGCTCGTGAGTAGCGGTAGAAAACGCACCGATCTGTGAGCTGTTTACCTGAATGCCCGACTTGAAGAAGGCGTTGTGAATAACAAGCTCTCCCGTGGACTCGGAATAGAGCGCACCGTATCCGTCAACGTACTGTGTGTTTGCGCTATCTCCTACAACGGTGTGGATATAGATATCTCCGTCAAGAGTGAGAGATGCCTGACGATCAAGATAGATTGCAAATCCATTCTGCACGGTGTACTCGCCGCCGTCAAGGGTGACCTTTGCCTCAGCCGTAGCCGAAACAATGTTACCGGTATACCAATTTCGCATATTTACGTGAGTTGCCACAAGCGTGGATGTGTCCTCTACGTGAACAACTCCTCTTGCCTTACGGTTGTTACCTGCATACCAGTTGTCAAATCCAAGGCTACCGTCCTTGATCTCAAGCTTTGAATTACCCGAGACGCTTATCATCGGGAAATTGGAGGTGTAATACTCATTTGCGTGGTTAATGACCTCGAGCGAATATCCGTTCAGGTCAAGCACGTACTCCTTGCCACCGTCAAACATAAGTCGGTGCTTTGTGGGAAGTTCGTCATCGGGAACAACGTCCTTTATGTCATCCATAAGTACAATGTTGGTCTTATCCGAGTTAACTGCGTTTAGAAGTTCGTTCCAATTCCAAACCTCCGTCACCTCTTCTTCTGCCATAGCACTAAAAGGTGCTACTGCAAATACGCCTATCAGCAATGCCATGATTACTGTTAGAGCAAGTATACTAATTCGTTTTGCTTTCATAATGATATCTCCTTTTCGTAGGCACTTTGCCATTTTTAGGATGGTATCATTTTATATCTCAGTATGCGTACGCGTATTCACCCAAGTTGGGTGAAATGCAAAAAAGTATGGGTGAGTTGTGGGTGATTTTTGGGTGAGGGTGATATAAAACAAAAAAATAGCCCTCAATGGGCTATCTTGAAAAACGACGTTTTAGGGGCTATTCCTTTACTCCACCTGCACTTGTAAGTGCGTTTAATTCTTCCTTTCCCGATATATTAAGTTTGTCATATACGTGTGCAGTATGAGTTTTAACGGTGTTTTCGGAAATGTTTAGTTCTTCTGCAATTTCCCGTCTCTTCTTGTTTTCAAGAAGGGCTACGAGAATTTCCTTTTCCCTTTGAGTAAGACTCTCACCCTTTGGAAGTCTTGTAAGAAGTATGGTTAACTTTTCGTCAGAAGTGACACTTTCTCCCATAGCGATACGCTTTTGAATGATGGCCTTTTCCAAGTCTTGCACCATCCAATATACACCAAGAAGCACAAGTTCGCTCAAAAGATAAGAAACAGAGAGAAATTCAAAGTTAACGTCTAACATTTGCTCCATAAACCATAATGCTAAATTGCCAAAAACAACCGATGCCAAAAGTATAGTTTGCTTGGGCACAACCTTTTTCTTTACGGCAACGTAAATGATTACGCCAATCATAGTCGCAAAGTACAATACGAGGTAAATCAAATAGCTTATATGTGCAGGACCATATACCTTTATGAGCTTGCTTGCTCCGTCTGCATAGCCAAGGCTAACCTCTTTGTAGTACCAGGGAAGATATCCTGTAGTACATACAAGAGCAAAAATGAGTATGCCTATTACAGCAAGGGATATGGGTAGAATCTTGTTGTACTTGATGCCACAAATGTCAAAAATGGTAAGTAGAATAAGCATTGGGAGAAAAACCTGACCAAAATAAGCAATCTTGTTGGCAACAAGAGCAAATTCAACGGACTTAGAAAGAGAAAGCATAAAGTAGCCCACGTTAACAACCGTTACCGCGACAAACACAGCAAGTAACCAAATATCCTTTTTGCGAATTAGAGATAAGTAGCCTATCAGCATCATAACCGATATAGCCATAGTAACGCCATAAACAATGCTCATAATAACTCCTTTTTGCTTGCTTTTCTCTTTTTTTGTGATTATAACACACAAAACAATCAATTTCAACAACAATTTTTATTGCCTTGCGCGTGCGCCCTTAATATGAAAATTTTTAAAAAATTAAAATTATTTCAAAACTTTGCACGTAAAACGCGACAGTTTAATTAAATGCGAAATGCGAAATGCGAAGTGCGAAATTGGCTTTGCTTCATTACACTACGCAAACAAGGAATTCTAAAAAAATTAAGTTAGTTTAGGTAAAACGCGTTAGTTTGGATGAAGAACAAGCAAAAAGAAACTCCCACGACGGGAGTTTACTTAGCGTAAATGACCGAGTGGGAGTTTTGTCTTTTGTGAAGTTATTCGCCAAAATAACGCGTTTTAATATTGGAGTTTTGCATTAAGTGCCTGTATCTTCTCCATATCTACTTTGATAACCTTGCGGTCATAAGTGAGTAGTCCGTTGATTTCGTCTTCTACGTCGGTAAGTTGAGTGTATACGGTTGCAGACAATCCCTTGTCAATGATGGGTAGAATTTGGTTTTCAAAGAGTTTATGATATGCTTTATCAAAACTTTCTAAGGAGTCGTATGCCTTGTAGCCAAAACTCTTGGTTAGATTGAATACGTGTCCTTCAACCGGTACGGAGTATCCACCGAATTCACTTAGGATTATTGTTCTTCCGTTCTTGTCTTCACTTGGAATGGTTACAGGACGGAAATAGATGTGTAGGGAGAAGAAATCGCCACCACCTTGGTCAATCCAACCACTTGCGTGGTCAATGGGGCGAGTGGTATCAAATTTCTTTATAAACTCAACTGCTTTGAGTGAGTCAAATTGTCCCCAACTCTCATTAAAAGGTACCCAAAGTGCAAGAGATACGACACTATAAAGGTGTTTTATCGTTCTTTCAGCATCTACGTAGTATTCATCACGACAAGCCTTGTCTTGACGTCCACAAAGAGAGTACCAACTATCTTTTGCTTGAATATGGAATAGTCCTAACGCACCATTAAAGAGTTTGTTTGCACCCATACCACCGTTAATGAAATCTTGCCATACGAGTATGCCTAATCTATCGCAATGATAGTACCAACGAAGTGGCTCAATCTTGATGTGTTTACGAAGCATATTGAAGCCCATCTTCTTGGTGATTTCTACGTCGTAAATCATCGCCTCGTCACTTGGAGGAGTGTACATACCGTCTGACCAGTAGCCTTGGTCAAGAAGTCCATTGTGGAAATATGGCTTGTTGTTGAGCATAATACGTGGCTTGCCGTTTGCATCCTTGCCTACTGAATACTTACGCATACCAAAATAAGATGCAACCTTGTCTTCGCCGTATACTACTTCAAGGTCGTATAGTTTTGGATTTTCAGGACTCCATAGTTCGTATGATTCAAGTTTAAGAGCAACTTCACCGTCAACTAATTCGCCTTCTGCAAGAATGGTGTCGCCGTCCTTTGCAACAACCTTACCATTTGCCTTTCCATCACTTATTACCTTAACGTTCAAAGTGTCGCTATCAATATCGGGAGTAATCATTAGACTATCAATAAAAGTAGCAGGTACGGATTCAAGCCATACCGTTTGCCATATACCTGATTGAGGGGTATAGAAAATGCCACCACGCTTAATCTTTTGCTTACCTTTTGCTTGCCCGTAAGTGTCAGATGGGTCGGTTACTTCAAGAGTAAGTTCGTTTTCTCCTTCAACAAGTGCATTGGTGATATCTGCATAGAATGGGAAATATCCACCTACGTGGGTGATAACTTCCTTGCCGTTTACCATAACTTTTGCAATATAGTCAACTGCATCAAAATGAAGAAGTACTTTGCCTACGTTAAAGCCTTCAGGTAGGGTGAAGGTGCGCTTATAGTAAAGTACGTCTGAGGGCATTACAACCTTTTCAACTCCACTTAAAATACATTCAGGGGAGAATGGTACCAAAATTTTGCCTTGGTATTCTTTTAAGGTTTCTTTCTTGTCTAAAATTGCATAATCCCATTCACCGTTAAGGTTAACGTAGGAATCTCTCACCATTTGTGGACGGGGATACTCAGAGAGTGGGCAACTTTTATCAAGTTTTTCACCAAACGGAGTGAGTAGTTTGTCAAATTGTTGTTTTGCCATAATTTTTCTCCTAATATAAATTTTATTATCACTTTATATTTTACTATACAATACAAATAATTTCAAGAGCGAAATTTTATGATTTGCCCAAATTTAAATTATTTATGATTTTCATATAAAATCATTAACTTTTATGGTATAATGTTTATATGAATGCACAAAAGGAATTGGAAAGTTTAATTTTAGAGTGTGAAAGAAAAGGTGTAACGCCCTCTCTTCTTTTGCACGCTTGTTGCGCTCCTTGTGCAAGTTATCCCCTTGAATTCCTTGCCCCGCACTTTGACGTTACCCTTCTTTACTATAACCCAAACATAACCGACAAAGAAGAGTATGCTAAACGGCTTAAAGAATTAAAGCGCCTATCCCACGAATTCGGTTTTAACGTAATTGACGGGGAATATTCGGAAAATGCTTTTTTTGATGCCGTAAAAGGCTTGAAAAGGGAACCCGAACGCGGAAATAGGTGTACCGTTTGCTTTGATATGCGCCTTAAGGAAACGGCACGAATTGCAAAAGGAAACTTTGATTATTTTGCAACCACTCTTACCCTTTCCCCACTAAAAAACGCCAACCTTATTAACGAAATCGGTTTGAAGTATAGCAGTGAAAACACCAAGTATTTGCCTACCGATTTTAAGAAAAACGGTGGAAACCAAAGAAGTATTGAACTTTCAAAAAAGTATAATCTTTATAGGCAAAATTACTGCGGTTGCCTATTTAGCAAAAGAAAAGATTGACATAAAAGACTATTGTCTTTATAATGAAGTAAACTAATTTGAGGTGTTAATATGAAGTTTGACATTGAACTTGTTGGTAAAGTTGGCTCCATGGCCCTTATTGATAAGCAAAACAACGACATAGACTACAACGTAATTAACCGTATATCAAAAGAACTTCGCCCCGGCTTTTTGTGGGTTACTTCCGGTGCAACCGAAATAGGTAGACTGGACTACATCCATAGAAACGGCAAGGAACTTGAAGGCGACTACAACGACGTTAAAACGGACTATGCCGCTCAAGGTCAATCCATACTCCTTGAAACTTATAGAAGATTTGTTTCTTCCAACTATTCCATAAGACAATTTCTCGTTGAGCATCAACACTTCAACGACCCTATGAAGTGCGAGCATTTGAAAAACGCCCTTCTCCGTTGCCCTATGCAAGGCGCTATTCCAATTATAAACTACAACGACCCCGTTTGCTCTGAAGAAAACAGAAAAATGGAGATACAATCACTTCGTTCAAAGCGCGACAAGGTTGTTGAGTGCATAGACAACGATGAAACTGCCTCTCAAATTGCTTGCCTTGTTAAGCCTAAAAACCTACTTATCCTTAGTGGTGTAGACGGCATATTTACCGATATGAACGACAAAAATAGCCTTGTAAGAACCATTTCCGGCAAGGACATTTACGAAGTTATTGAGCATATTGAATATTACCAAAACTACTGTGACGGCGCTTCAAGAAAGGGTGCAAACGGCGCAAGAGCAAAGCTTGAGTACGTAAAAGAGCCTGCTAAACTCGGCACAACCATCTACATTGCAAATAGTAAATACAACATCTCCGATATTTTAAACGAAAAAGTGCCAAGCACAAAAATTGGTGTTAATTTAAAATAAACGATTAAAAACAATAAAATAAAGCGTCGCAGTTGCGACGCTTTTCTTTTTATAAAACCTTTGATAGGAATTCCTTAAGCCTTGGTGACTGAGGATTGCTAAACAATTCTTGTGGGGCACCCTCTTCTGCTATTATACCTTCATCCATAAACATAACTCTGGTTGCAACCTCTCTTGCAAAGCCCATTTCGTGAGTTACGATTACCATGGTCATACCTTCTGATGCAATTTGCTTAATTAAATCAAGAACTTCCCCTACCATTTCAGGGTCAAGTGCAGAGGTAGGCTCGTCAAAGAGCATTACCTTGGGGTTCATTGCAAGCGCTCTAACGATTGCAATACGTTGCTTTTGTCCACCACTCAAGGTTGAAGGATATACGTTTGCCTTTTCTGCAAGTCCTATTCTCGTAAGTAGATCCATTGCCTTTGCTTGTGCTTGCTTTACTACCTCGTCCTTGCTCTTAAAGGGTGCTTCTTCTAAGGTCTTGGGAGTAGGATACTTGATGCGCATAAGCTCTCTTTCTGCTGCATCTATTTTTGCAACAAGCTTTAGCTTTTCCTGGGTTAGCTTCTTATCGTAGGTAACCATCTTCTTGCCTGCCTTGTCAATTACAACCTTGGTTGCTTCCCATTTTTCTACTATAGGTGCAAGAACAACGTTGGTTTCTTCAATAATTTTTCTTTGCTTAGCAAGCTTTTTGTCAATATAAGCACAAATCTTGCCTTCATACTTTTGAAGGAATTTGTTGTAGTAAGGCATAATGATATTATTCCACTTTGCCTTACGCATCTTCTTCATGTTAACGGTTATGGGTGCTAAGGTAATGTTATCCATTACAGTAAGGTTGTTGAACAAATTGAATTGTTGGAAAACCATACCCATATCTTGCCTACATTCGTTGATGTCAATCTTAAGGTCGGTGAGGTCTTTACCATTAAAGATAACCTTGCCTACGGTAGGATCTTCAAGAACGTTCAAGCAACGCAAGAAGGTGCTTTTACCACCACCACTTGGTCCTATAATGGCAATGATTTCCCCTTCCTTGATGTTTTCAGTGATGTCGTCAAGAACAAGAAGATTGCCGAACTTCTTAGTTAAGTTTTTAATTTCAATTAGATTTTTTCCACTATTAGTTGCGCTCACTTCTTTGTAACCTCCTCTCTAACAATTTCAAACCGAAGGAAATGAGATATACCGTAATAAAGTATACTATTGCTGCAAATAGGTAAGGGGTAATAACGTTATAAGAGGTGTTAACTATGCCCTTGATTGCAGTAAAGAATTCACTAACGCCAATTATAAGTGCAACGGAGGTTTCCTTCAAAAGAACTATCGCTTCGTTTCCAAGAGGAGGAAGAATGTTCTTTGCTGATTGTGGAAGGATAATCCTCTTCATTGTGGTACCATAGCTAAGGCCTACTGCTCTACCTGCTTCAAACTGACCACGATCAACACTCATAATACCTGCACGCATAATTTCTGCAACGTATGCAGCACTATTCAAGCCGAAACCGATGGTTGCAATTATGTATGGAGAAATTTCACGGTTGAAGAAAATGACGTCTGCAAAGATTACAAAGCAGATAATCATAAGTTGTACAAGCACCGGCGTACCTCTTATTACTGCAAGGTAGGTTTGTGAAAAACCATTCAACACCTTGTTGAAGAATTTATCCTTTGGAAGCACCATAAATACTGCAAGAATGGTGCCAAGGACAATACCAATTGCAAGAGCCATTACCGTAATTGCAAGCGTCCATCCATAAGATTTGAGGAGTAACAGCAAGATTTCTTTTCTAAAAATTATACTAAAATCTAATTTCATCTATCTTTTTTTTGTTCCTATAAATATAGTTTAGGGCTGTTCCTTGCGAAACAGCCCATTTTTAGTTGTAACTAATGATTATTAACCGAAGTACTTTTGGTTGATAGCATCCATGGTGCCGTCTGCTTTCATTTCGGTAAGAGCTTGGTTGATCCAATCAACGAGTTCCTTGTTTCCTTCTTTAACTGCGAATGCATATTCGTCGTCAAATACGGTTTCTTCACAGATCTTGGTGCCTGCATAGTTTTCTACGAACTTTTGTGCAGGGAACTTGTCAATGATAACTGCGTCAACTTTGCCTTGGGTGAGAGCAAGAACTGCTTCTGCACCGGTGGTGTACTTTGCAACTGAACCAGGAGCAGCAAGACATGCATCTTCGCCTTCACCTGCCCAATCGGGATCCATTTCAGCAAGTAGTTGACCTACGGTACCGCTTTGAACACCAATCTTTTTGCCACCGAGATCAAAGGGGCCTGCGATGTCGCTGTCGTTCTTAACGATGATAACTTGTGAGCTATCAAATACGCCGATAGAGAAGTCAAGGTTTTCATCTCTCTTTTCAGAATAGCTGATACCTGCCATTGCGATGTGTGCCTTGTTAACGCCAGGAGCGAGAAGAACTGAATCAAATTCCATATCTTCAATTACGAGTTCAACGCCAAGTTTGTCAGCAAGTGCCTTAGCAATGTCCATATCCCAACCAACGATTTTGCCGTTTGCGTCTTTGTATTCAAAGGGAGGGAAGTATGCGTTGGTAGCTACAACGAGCTTGCCATATTCCTTAATGCCATCTGGAGTAGAATCGGTGATGCCCTTATCGTTACATCCAACGAGTGCGAATGCACCAACTGCCATAACTGCGATTAATAAAACTGAAATAAGTATTTTTTTCATGATACAATCTCCTTAGAATTGTGTGTTTTTTTGTAATATGGCGATATGATATACCTTTCAAATGCATAAATCAAGTATTTTTATGCATAAAATATAAATTTTTTGCAAATATTATTATTTGATTTTTTCGCGAATTTTAGGTGAATACTATTGAAAACGCGCGCATCGTGTGTTATAATTGAAAACGATGAAAAAAAGTTTGTATATCATTTGCATAATACTAACGTTCTTACTCCTTTTTGGGGTTTTGTTCGGTTGCACTTCCGACACTCGTAAGATTTACTTTGACCAAGATACCTATCACCTATATCTGCAAGGTGGTAATATTTCACACACTCCTACCGTCGGCTTGCGCCCACGCGGTAACGATTATACTCTAAGCGCTTCCAACCCTACCATCGTTAAAGTGGAAGATAAAACTATTACCGCCCTTAAAGAAGGTATGGTAACTCTTACCGCAACGAGTGGAAATCTTACTGATACTGCTACCGTTATGGTACACGCGGTATACACGGGCGAGCACGATAATAACGCACAAAGCGACGGCAAATACGTCGTATATTTTGAAACGGATTATTCCGTAGTTCCCGCGCAAAGAGTTACCCCCGGCGAAAAGGCAGTTTTACCGACTGCACCTAACCGTCAAGGCTATACTCTTTACGGTTGGTACGTTGACAAAGAATTTACCACCCCTTACGATTTCAATTTACCCGTAAACAAGAGTATCACCCTTTATGCTCTTTGGGGCGTTTCCGACCCCGTTTATAAATTCACAACCGTTGAAGATAAAATTTTCGTTAGTGGATTTAAGTATACATATATACCTTATGAAGAAGTTACCCTTCCTGCCGTAGATGAAAACGGAGAAGAGGTATACGGAGTTTATGCAGGCGCATTCAAAGACAATGCAAACCTTAAAAAGGTTACCATACCTGATAACGTTAAGGTCATTGAAGACTCTGCCTTTGAAAACTGTGCTAAACTTGAAAAGGTTACTTTTAGTGGGGCAGGATTAGAAACCATAAAGGAATTCGCATTCCAAGGTTGTGTGGAATTGGTTGAAGTTGACTTTGGTGGCGAAGGTCTTAAAACTCTCGGTACACAATCTTTCCAAGGCGCAACTAAACTTTGCACCATATCCCTTCCTAATTCTATTTCTCAAATAGGCTCGGGCGCGTTTATGAATTGTACGGCTCTTGCCGTTTGCAACGTTCCTTCATCACTTAAAGTTATAGAAATGCAAACCTTTGCAGGCTCCGGCTTGACGGCAGTAGACCTAACGGGCATAGAAGGAATATATAACCAAGCATTCTGGGGAGCAACCAATCTTGCTACGGTATCGGGTGGCGAAAATTTAAAGACTATTGGCAGTTACGTTTTCGGCAGTCTACTTCCAAGTGAGCAAAAATACGCTACGGAATGGCTAAAGAATACTTCAACTGAAACCACTTGGGGAGATAACAAGGGTGCAAAGGCAACCTATCTTGGCAACGCGCTCATTTACGTTAGCCCCGTTGGAATAGGCACTAAGCCACTACCTATATACGTTAAGGCAAACACTACTACCATCGCCGGTCAAGCATTCAGTGACGTAAACGATGCAATGGCATACTTCCTTGCAACGGATACACCACCCACTTACGGCACCAATGCATTCGGTGGCACTACTGCTCCTACGCTTGATATAGTAGTCCCTGCAGGAAGAACGGAAACCTATGCTAAGGCTTGGCTTATAACCTCAACGGATGAGGACGGATATTACGTGCCAAGTGCATATTCTTTGAGTTTAGTACAAAAAATATACGAGTTTACCAACATATATCATCCATCACTTGACGGAATGATTACCTACTCTCGCTATCCACTCGTTAACTTCAGTAGCGTAGAAGGCGAAAAAATTTACTATAGTAAACTTAACGCAAAGAATGCAAACGACCCCTATCAAGGCATATCGTTTAGCACCACTGAAAAGAATTACGTTATACATTCTTATATAGGCACTGCAGAAGAAATTGATCTTCTTACACTCTTTACTAACGATGCAAACGGAAGAATAGTTACCATTGATAGAATTTGCCCTTACGCATTCGGTGCAAACAACACCTTGGTAACGCTAACGCTCCCTAACCGTATTTTAAGAATTGATAACCTTGCTTTCATAGAGTGCGCTAAACTTACTTCACTATACCTTAGAGGGGATAACAACTTCGTACCCCTTTCAGAGCATATAGATTCTTATAGTTTCGGTGGCAGTTTCCTACCTGAAAATATGAAAATTTACGTACCTTCTTCTCAACTTGACAAATACAACGTACGTTGGGGTACGAGGTGTGCGTCCGTAAAGAATAGGTTTGTGGGTGAATAGTATGATTGCTATCTATATCCTAACTCCACTATCCATTATACTCGGCACGCTAAGTGGCTTTTTTAATCTAAAAGAAAACCCACTTTATCGCATATTTACAAAGGGTCTTGCCTCTCTTCTTTTTATTGCCGTTGCACTTATTGCCACCTATTTCACGGGGGCATCAATATATGCACTACTCGTAATAGGCGCACTTATACTTGGCACCATTGGAGACATATACCTTTGCATGAACGATAAACTTGCCCTAAAAGAAAAGGCTACCTACCTATTCTTTATAGGTGGTGCTTGTTTCTTTGCAGGACACGTTCTTTTTGCAATAGTATATCTTATTTGCGTACCCTTTAACTACTACCTTCTCCCTGCGGTACTCGTTATTCCACTTCTTCTCGGCTTAACCTTACTGCTTGGCAAAAAGAAGATTTCTTTAGGCAAACTTACGCCCTTTGCTTTCTTCTATGGTATAATGCTAAATCTTATGCTTGTGGTTACCATAAACGCTTTTATTCAGTACCCAAGCAAGCCGTTTGGCATTATGAGTTTAGTTGCAGGAATACTATTCGTACTCTCCGATAGTTCCTTGTTGTTTAAGGAGTTTTCACACCTTAAAAACAACAAAATTCTCATCTACGTCGTGCTTGTTACCTACTACGTAGCACAATGCTTATTTGCGCTTTCCATTCTAGTTTATTAAGGGGGAATATATGAAAAAACTTTCCAAAATACAACTTGGTCTTCTTTGTGGCTCTGTAGCCCTTATTTGCCTTGGAATAGTATTTTTGCTTTCTGCAATGCAAATTTTGCCTTTGTTTAGCGCCATAACCAATGCTCTTGGCAGATACCTTATCGTTATAGGCACAATGAGTGCAGGCATTATGCTCTTTTCTAACGTTGCACTAACGATAGAAGACCACAAACTAAGAAACGGACTTACCCTCGGTATTACCATTTTTGCATTCGTACTTACCCTCCCCCTCGTTTACGTATTCATTGCAATCTTCCCCGCAAACGTAGGCATTATGGGCTTTGTTGGTAGAGAAATTATGATGCTTGATACCATCGTTGCAGGCTTCCACGGTTGGTTTGGTTCAGGCGCATTCGTATACGTTGTATACGCATTTATGCTCGTTGTTTCCATAGTATTCCTTCTTGAGCCCTTGGCTGTTGGCATATTTGCACTTAAAGGAAAGACCTTGGTGCTATTCAAAAAGGGTGGTCCTATCTTTTCCATAGACGAACTTCCCATACTTAAGAAAATTAGAGAAAAGCAAGAAAATGAGTAACGTATTCAGTCGTACCCAATTGCTTGTCGGCTCTGAGGGTATAAGAAAACTTAACGAGGCTAAGGTTATAATATTCGGCATTGGTGGCGTGGGGGGCCACGCAGTAGAAGCACTTGCAAGAAGTGGTGTAGGAAACCTTACTCTCGTTGACAACGACGTTGTAAGCGTAAGCAACATCAATAGGCAAATTATAGCCCTTCATTCCACCGTTGGAAGATACAAAACGGAAGTTATGAAGGAGCGCATTTTGGACGTTAACCCCGAGTGCAACGTTGAGACTATAAATCTTTTTTACGACCTTGATACGGCAAAGGACTTTGATTTATCTAAATACGACTACGTAATTGATGCAATTGATTCCGTTAAGAGTAAGATTGAACTAATCGTTAGAGCAAAAAACGCAGGCACTCCCGTTATTTCTGCAATGGGCGCAGGCAACAAATTGCACCCTGAATTGTTTGAGATTGCCGATATTTCCAAAACGAGCGTATGTCCACTTGCAAGAATAGTTAGAAAGGAGTTAAAGGTAAGGGGTATAAACCACCTAAAAGTTGTATACTCTAAGGAACAACCCGTCGTACCCC
>JAZQVF010000202.1:0-4315 GCA_045631675.1 Candidatus Stercoripulliclostridium sp. | reverse complement strand
AAAGCGAAGATAACGAGTGCAATTGCAAGCCAACCGAATGCTTCAATGGTTGCATAACTGTCGTACATACCTTGTGCGTAGTCCATAACGTAGAAGAAACCACCAAGACCTGCAATTGCGCTACCACTTAATATGGAAACGTATTTATATTGTTCAACCTTAATGCCAACTGCATCCGCCGCCGCAGGGTTTTCACCGATTGCTCTTAGACCTAAGCCTATCTTAGATCTCTTTAGGAAAACCGATGCAATGATTGCAACACCTATTGCAAGGTAAACGAGAATACCGTGGGAAAGGAAAATGTCGCCAAACCAACCGAGTTTGTCTGCAAAGGGAAGTCCTTGTGCTACGAAAGTACTTGCAACGGAGAAGTTTTCACGAGGTACGAAATTGTCCATAATAAATTGAGCAAAGCCCGTACCAAAGGTAGTGAGTGCAAGACCGGTAATGTTTTGGTTACACTTTAAGGTTACGGTAAGGAGTCCGTATATTGCACCAAGGAGTGCAGAGAATATGCAAGACATCAATATACCAATAAGGATAAGTGCCAAATAGTTGGGTTGAGTGGGGTCTGCGAGTGACGCCATATATAAGGATACGCCCAAGCAACCACCTGCCGTACCTGCACACATAATACCGGGGATACCAAGGTTTAGGTGACCTGACTTTTCAGTTAGAATTTCACCCGTGCAACCAAAAAGGAATACTGCTGAAAATCTTATTGCACTTTGAAGTAATTGTACCATACTACTTTACCTCCTCCTTGGTTTCTTCCACAACGTCTACCGCTTCCACTTTTTCATCGGCACCGTTTTCAACCACTGCTTCTTTTGCCTTTTTGCTCTTTACGTTGAACACTACTTTATATTGAATAAAGAATGCACAAGCAATAATGAAGAAGTAAACAAGACCGATAATAAGGTTTGCAATACTATCGTTGGTTAGGCCGAAGTCCATACGAACTTGCTCCATACCCTTAGTTACAAAGGTTACTAATCCACAGGTTGCTAAAATCATAAGTGGGTTACAGTTGCCAAGCCAAGTGGTCATAATTGCCGTAAAGCCCATGTTTTGTGCCGTCTTAACACCGATAGTGTGACTCATACCACTTGTTAGGAGTAAACCAACTAAACCACATATAGCACCTGAAAGGATCATCGTTCTAATTACAACCATCTTTACGTTGATACCAATGTATCTTGCAGTATTGGGGCTATCGCCTACTACGCTTAGTTCGTAGCCTTGTTTGCTAAAACGAAGATATACGAACATAATTACGGTAATGATCACTCCGAATAATACTATTAATAAATAAGGATTAAAAAGGTTGGGAAGGTTGCCGTACTTTATAGGTTCAAGTACGCCCGAGCCACTCTTAACCCATACTGCAAGGAAGAAGGTTACTAATCCTGATGCGATATAGTTAAGCATAAGGGTAAGAAGTGATTCGTTAGTATTAAAGAATGCTTTGCATAGCGCGGGAATAACTGCCCATATTGCACCTGCAAGCGCACTTGCTATTACTGCTACGAGAATGATTACGCCGTCTTCAACCTTGCCACCCATATAGAACATACAAGCGATTGCTGCAAGGCCACCTATTAAGATTTGTCCGTTACCACCAAGGTTCCAGAATTTCATTTTGAATGCAGGAACAAGTGCCATAGAAACGGAAATCAAAAGCGCCATTTGTTGAAGGAATACCCAAATTTTTCTTTCAGTACCAAAACAACCGTCAACAAGTGAAAGGAAGAAACTGAATGGATCGCCCTTGCTTGCAAGGGAAGTAATGATGCCACCAAGCAAAAGGGATGCTACTATCGCTATTGCGTAAATCATAACTACGAATTTCGTTTTTAGTCCATCTCTCTTTACTACGTGGAATAGAGGTTCTCTTGCGGATTTAACTTTACTCATTTTCGCTACCTCCTTCTACTTTTTCTTGTTCTTCTTTCCATTGCTCTTCGGTAAGATGACTATCTTTTGCTTTACCATAATTCTTGTCACTTCTTACTTCGGTAAGGTCAAGTGAGCCCGTCATCATAAGACCAAGTTGCTCTTTCGTTACCCTGTCTGCGTGAACGATACCCATATTCTTGCCGTGGCAAAGTACCATAATCTTGTCGCAAAGAGCAAGCATAACGTCAAGGTCTTCGCCTATGAACAATATGCCCGTGCCGTTTGCCTTTTGCTCGTTAAGAATGTTGTAGATTGCATAAGATGAGTTAATGTCAAGACCACGAACAGGGTAAGCAGTAACGATAACGTTAGGACCTGCTTCAATTTCACGACCTACGAGTACCTTTTGTACGTTACCACCTGAAAGACGTCTTACGGGTGTTTCCGTTGAAGGAGTTACTATTTCAAGTTTTTCAATGAGTGCTTCTGCATTTTTTCTTGCAGTCTTTCTATCAACGAATGGACCTTTCTTGTCCTTATAGGTCTTAAGCATCATATTGTCGGTAATGGAGAAGTTTGGTGCAAGTCCCATTCCAAGTCTATCTTCAGGGATAAAACTCATTGAAATTCCCTTATCAATAATAGCCTTTGCAGGAAGCCCTACTATGCTTTCGCCCTTATGGCAAATTGCACCGTTTTCTATCTTTCTAAGACCTGCAATAGCCTCACAAAGTTCCTTTTGTCCACAACCTGCAATACCTGCAACACCAAGTATTTCGCCACCACGAATATAGAAACTTACGTCGTCAATCTTGTTTGAGCCGTCGTCACCGTTAATGGAAAGATTACGTATTTCAAGAAGTGGTCTGTCAAAATCGGTTTCAGTACGCTCAATTTTTAGGTCTATCTTCTTGCCTACCATCATTTCGGTAAGTTCTTTTTCAGAAGTTTCAGCAGTATTTACGGTGCCGATATATTCACCCTTTCTTAAAATGGTAACCTTGTCGGAGATTTCCATAACTTCGTTTAGTTTGTGGGTGATAATGATAATTGACTTGCCGTCTTTACGCATTTTGCGAAGTACGTCAAACAATTTTTTAATTTCTTGGGGAGTTAAAACTGCGGTAGGCTCGTCAAGAATGAGAATTTCCGCACCGCGATAAAGTACTTTTATGATTTCAACAGTCTGCTTTTCAGAAACGGACATGTCGTATATTTTCTTGTTTAGGTCAATTTCAAAACCGTATTTGTCGGCAACTTCTTGGAGCACCTTTACCCTATTGTTTGCAAGGAAATCAAATTTAATACGCTTCCATAATTTAACAAATGGAAGGGCGCAAACCTTTAAATAGGTTAAAATTACTTCTCCAAGCACTTTGAAATCAACGGTTTTTCCCGCTTTTCCATTCTTTTCTACTTCCTTAATGATACTTTCTTCAGGAAGGGTTGCAAGAATTTCTTTTGCGTGCTTAGAAATGGAGTATTCCGGCATCTTTTCGCCAAGGAGTACGTTGTCGGCAGCACTAAACACGTCAACGAGTTTGAAGTGTTGGTGAATCATACCGATTTTATAATTAAAGGCATCTTGTGGAGATTTGATTACAACGGGATTTCCACCAATTTCAATGGACCCGCTATCAGGGAAATAGATACCTGAAATCATATTCATAAGGGTAGTTTTACCACTACCGTTTTCGCCAAGAAGGGAAAGAATTTCGCCTTCGTGGAGTTTAAGATTTACGTTCTTGTTGGCAACGACCGAGCCAAAAGTTTTCGTAATGTTTTTTAATTCAAGAGCGACGTTACTCACGATTGTTTCTCCTGTGTATATCCCAATGGGCTATATACTTATAGGGCGGAGTGTTTAACGCTCCGCCCGTTTATAAGTTAATGATTTAGTTTAAAACTTTTAATTATGCGATGATGGTAATACCGTCAATGATAATATCAAAGTAAGGTGCTGAACGGAGTGAAGATTCATCAAAGAAGGTGATGCCGTTTTCAGTCTTGATTACGTTGGTTTCGCCTACGTAGTCACCGAGGTCAATAACGTCTGCGTTGTAAGCAGTAAGTTTGCCGTTTTCATCCATGGTGATAGCGCTTGCCTTTGAGAAAGCAGAGGTGTCAGCCTTTGCGTTTCTTACGGTGAAGTTAGCGGTATCAAATACCTTAATGGTGCCGTTCATAAGGTTTGCCTTAACAGTGTCAAGAACTGCTTGGGTACCTTCTGCTGCTGCGTTACCAAGAGCGGTAATTTGAACTGAACCGGTTGCAAGAGTGCCAGTGTAGTCCTTATCAATGGGCTTGTTGTTGAGAGCGCAATCAATCATGTACTCAAAGTAGGGTTGCCAATTGATCTTAGATGCGATAACGAAAGTGCTTTCGGTTGATACGCCGTTGTAGAATACGTTAGGAA
>JAZQVF010000201.1:0-6808 GCA_045631675.1 Candidatus Stercoripulliclostridium sp. | reverse complement strand
ATTTTAGGCGCAAGTTGTCAAGCAGAAATAGTACACGAAGTTATTATGGTGCTTTCATTTCTCCCCATTTTACTAATAATACCTTTTGGAGAAATTGCAGTTTTCGTCGTAACGTCCATTCTTTCTTGCTTGTTTGATAGTACGTTCGTTTTACTACAAAGGTTTAATAGGCCAAGATTAATTAAAATTTTAGAAAGAAATAACAGGAAAAATATTTAAGAATTGCAACAAAGAAGCCCCCGAATTTAGTGCGTCAGTAATAGAGATTATTACTGACGCACTAGTTATATTTGCCTATCGGCAAGTTATATTGCTTTCGCAGTTATATTTTGCTACGCAAAGTTATATTTACCCATAGGGTAAGTTATGGCAAATATAATATAACTGCGACCACAAGTCGCAATCTAACGCAAGAGTTTTCTTGCATATCACTTTTAGCCACAAGGCTAAAAATATAACTAACAAATATTTTTATTTTGTGGATAAGAAAAGCACACCACGTTTCACTATTAGTGAAGTATAGTGTGCTATGCTTTTATTAGGGACAAAAATCCCTATGGAACACGCCCTTTCAGGGGCTTTCTTTTAACCGTCTATATCAGTAATTAAGTTGTGGTATATACCCATCCAATAAGGTAGAGTATAGGTGGTTGCTCCTTCCATACAATTAGGATTATAGTCCGTTTCCAACCTGTAACTTTCTCCATTGTACTTGTGTAACGCTCTTTCATCTTGCGGTGCTACTGTCCATTCAAGATAAGGCCCCTTTTCAAGCGCAGTAAATATGCCCATAATTGAGCCACCTAAATCTAAATATTCATTGTCGCCCTTTATGCTATAAGAGAGTTGTGCGCCTTCCCCTAAACCCATATCAGCAAGATTTATAACTGCTATATCATCTCTATTCTTGTTGGATGCAGAATATTGTCTTGTGTCTATAGGATGCCTTGAAAGTGCCCACGCGCCCGTTTCTACTACGCTATTACCGTAAGCATCATACTTGGTTTCGTTAGGATATGCAAGTTGGTAAATGAAATACCATAGTGGGTTTTCAGAGTATTGAATGGAATTCCACCAGTCGTTTAACCCTTCCCTATATAGGCTCAAAAGTTCTTCATCCGTTTCAAGTTGGAACAACGTATAGTATGCAAGCATTGCCATTTCTTCATCGGAATAGTTGATGAATAACCTTAAAAGTAATGCAGTCAATTTAGAGTCGGGACTTAGGTCGTAAGCCTTCTTTAAACTCTCTACGGTAAGTAGACCGGGTACGAATTCATTAAGGTATTGGTCTAAAAGCGTCATCATATAAAGATAGCATTGCTCGGAGTATTGCGTCATAAGTTTTGCATATTGATATGCAGGGTCAAGTGCTGCCATTCGGTACTCGTTTTCCCACTTTTGGTTGCCCGTAACATAGTATCCAACTTTAAATGCCGTTAAAGCAACCGATGCAGTAAGCGGTGCTCCACCAAGTTGTGAAGAGTTGTAGAAGAATGCTCTATTAAACTTTGACCAAGTGCCAGGTTGACCACTTGCATCCACCATCATATAGCCGTTGTCGGTTAGATGTTGACAGAAATTATCCATCGTGTTGGATATTATCGCCTTTATCTCAGCATCTTCACTACCTAAGATATCATAGGCAAGTTTATAAAGGAACATATGCCCTATTATTTCATCTGAACTCGTATCCCCTTTGTAGAAGATATCAGTTATCGTGGTTTCACTATTTATTGCGCCTGCATCTTTTAAATCATTCCAAAGACGTGCGGGAATTTCTCCGTCTGCACTTACTTCTACTCCCCTAAGGTTTTCACCGTTAAGATAGTATCCCTTGTCCGTTTCACTCTTGGTGGATACGCCTTCTGCTATTAGCCTACCTTCTTCATCATACTTGAATTGATAGTGAATGTAGCCGTCGGGGATATTTCCTTCATCTGCAGTTGAATAGGTGCGTGCAATATATCCCTTAAGTAGTCTCGTGCGCGTTTCATAACTAATTGAGCCGTCTTCATTATACAAAGGATTAGACCAGTCTTCTTCAACGAATGGCTCAAGATATCCGTCCACTAAGAAATAGGTCATCTCCCCTTCGTTTATGAACTTGTCGTAGGCAATCTCAAACGCCTCTGCAGGACTAACCGATGGCATATTAATAGAATAATCTCCACCCTTTTCCACCGCCGTTTGTGATTGGTATCTGCCGTTTGCAGTTTCATTGCCATAAGGATTTTCATCGTATCTACCATTAGGTTGATACCTTACGTAACTCTCTACCGTGCCTTCACGCATAGATATGTTACTTAAAAGTAACACTGCCTCGGTAGATATCATTGCAGACTTCCTTGCGCTCTCAATTTGAGACTTTGTAGCACCCATTTTCTTCAATGATGCGTATCTCATCAATTCGCCCGCTGCATACATTGAAGTCCACAAGCCATCGTTGTCAGACTCCACTGGTTTCCAACTATCGTTATATGAATTATAGTAGGACTCCGCTACGTATCCGTGCCTCATTACGTACTCTTGCGTGTTGCCTACCATCATATCAGCCTTGTCAGTACCCGTTATTTTGAGCATCTCAATATGGGTTACACCACCTTCCATAACGGTCCATATACCATTTACGCCATCGGGATATATTCCCAAAACCTTGCCCGTAGTAGTGTCCTTGGAATAAAAATATCTATCCCCCATAAAACGTTGCTCTTTGTCCCTTGCGTCTTTGGCGTTATCATCGGTGCGAAGTACTCCGTATGAAGTAATTTCCCATATTGCACCATCAAGAGTCGTTGCAATTTGCATATCTTCATATACGCCGTTTGCAACTGCCTCTTTGACTGCGTTAGGTATGCTATTTGCACCTGCTACGGCACTTATAGAATAACGCGTTACAACCTTTTGAAGATTACTTCCAAGGGAAATCGGCGTGCCGTTATAGTCCACTTTCATCATATCTATTGATAGCGTTTTTGACCTTTCTACTGCCTTTAACTTTGCAGTTGCAAATAGTCCGTCACTCGTTTCTGCCTTTACTATAACCTTTCCACTACCTACTGCAGTTACTCTACCCCATTTGTCAACGATTGCAACGTCTTCATTTGAAGTGCTCCAAGTGAGCATTCTATTAGTTACGCTATCTTCGTTAAAAACGTAATCAACGGTACGAGAATCGCCTATTTCTAACTCCCAATCCTTTGGTACAATTAGGCGCATTCCATTGTCCTTTTCTCCACCAAAAGCCGTTACAATGCCAAGTGATGCCACAAGCGCAACTGCAAGCACACAAATTAAAACACTAAACTTCTTCATACCCATCTCCTATATAAAGCATATGGTTTCGTTACTTATAGATTATCACAGACTCGGCTATTTTTCAATAGGGAAAACAAAAACCCGATAGCATTGCTATCGGGTCTTGATTATCATTTTACTTATTTGCGCTTTTTGCCACCTTGATTTGATGCCTTAGGGCTCGTTATCGGCTTACCTTTCATATCCATAAAGTAGGCTCTATAAATAGAATTGATGCGCTTCTTTGCAGATTCAAGATTGCCTGCGTGTGGTATGCAAATATATCCTGAACGATCAATCTTGTTGTCGTAACGTTGGAAATCTTTGTTAATATTTACGTACATATTGCCGTTTGTACAATGCAATACGCCAAACAATACGTCTCCCATATAAATCAAGTCGCAATCATATCCGTTTTCAATGGTCATGCCACTTGATGCTATGAATGCACGTATGTTTTCGTAAATATATAGGTTTTCCGTCTTTAACTTGTTTACGTTTACACCCTCTGGGAATGGTGAACCAATACGTCTTGCCTTTAAACGAAGAATGAATACTACGAACGGTATACCAAGCATAAAGAGTGCAAGTACTGCTATTACTGCATACATCAACGCGGTGCTTGAAGTAAGATATGCCGTTACAGTTCCAAGTACGGGAATTGCAGTTACTACCGTTCCCATAAGTCTTCCTGACTCAATTGAAAAATACTTGGGCTCGGTATTGTCAAGATCGTGCGTACGATATATGCGCGTTTCACCGTCAATGTCAAAATAATAATCAACGTAAATTTGCGTTATTACAACTACTTTGCCACTTTCATCCTTGGTATAGAAAGCAAATACGTCGTTCTTTTGAAGTTCCTCTGCACTAATTGCTTGAACAAGCACTTTGCTACCCTTTTCAATGAAATGTACGTATTCGCCATCATCTACTTCGTAAACGTCAACCTTTTCAACTTCTTCATTGAAATCATACAAACGATAGCCCGCTATGGTTGCATCGGGATTAATTACGTTAAGGAAAAGTACGCCAACTATGACAACAAGTAGTATTGCCATAAACACGAACCATATCAACGGTGTAACCAACTTTTTTTGTTCTGCCATATTACGCATACGCTTTTCCTTCGAGCATTTGAAGATGCTCATAACCATAGTTGTAATTATTATATACTATAATAAACTGATTTTCAAGGGTTTATTTTATTTTTATTTCGCTTTAAGCGAATGAATACCACGTTTTTCTACGCTTAATAGATTGGTAGATCTAATTTGCACTCAAATTCGCTCTCTACTGCACTCAGCTTTGAAAGCATCCTTCTTTCTTTCAAATCTCTTTCAACTTGCTCTTTTTGTTTCTTAGAGTATCTTATCATTAGCAATGGCGCAAGATAGAGCATTGAGCCTACTGCAGGACCTAAAATGTATACGGGCCATACGTATTTGTAGAAGTTTGCATCTTGTGGTAAACCAAGGTCATACTTCGTAGCATCAAAACTAATGATGGTAAGAGTTAGTCCCGTAAAGAAAATGTCAAGTCCACTACCTGCCTTTGCAACAAGGTTTTGTAGTGCGAATACGCTTGCCTCGTTGCGCTTTCCCGTCTTCCATTCCATATAATCTACAGAATCACCCCATAGCGTAGTCGTCGCAATACCTGCCATGTTTTGTGGGATATTGATTATAGCCATTAGGGTACCCATAATCACTATTTTCCAACCTTCAAAACCAATCAAGAATGCTATTAGTCGCAAGCAAATGTTAAGTGAAGTAGAAATTACGAGAATGTTCTTCATTCCACCCACTTTCCTTGCAAACCAAGTCGCTATAAAGATGGATAACGTGCCCGGTATACCTACGAGTAGGCCGTATACGAATTGTACGTTTAGTCCGTTAATCTCTTGACCGAATAGGTTGAGAGAAATCATATACTTGAAAAAGTATATGTCTTGCACCCTAAACGTTATGTGTCCTAAAATTTCTGCTAAAACAAGTAGCATCGCTATCTTGTTGGTAAAAATTAGTTTGAAACTATCTTTAAGTCCGCCCTCAGGTGGCTTAACGGGGGTGCGCTCTTTTGCCTTTGCGCAAAACATTGAAAGAGCCATTCCACCAAGTCCAAATACTAAACCTGCCATCATAAATATGGTCTTTTCCGATATGCCTACTTGTGGAAGATTTGCTATCGCTATAGTTAAAAGCCCGGGTAACCATCCACCTATCATTCCACCTATTCTACCAAATTGCGCTGCTCTACCACGCTCTTCTGAGTTGGTAGATATCATTGCAGTCATTCCCCATTGAGCAATATCTTGGAAAGAATATAAAATATCCCATAAGAAATATACGGCAACGATATATACGCCCATCATCTTTTGAGGTAAACCAAAATCAACGAACATCAATGCCGTAAGTATACCTACGGGTATCGCCATTATCCTTAACCACGGTCTCAGTTTTTCCCCATTCTTGAACGTATGCCTATCAATAAATACGCCTACAATAGGATCGTTAAAGGCGTCCCATATACGCGCAACACCTAATATGGCACCTATGAGCAAGGTATCCATAAATAAAACGTCGGTGCAGAAATACATAAACCAATTCGCTACGATATTGTAGGCATGGTTTTGTCCCATTACACCGATGGTAAAATCAACGAGTTCCTTGTTTTGAACTTCTCTTTTGTCGTTATAAGCAAAAAATTTCTTAAAGATATTCATTGCTATCTCCTACCTAAAATAACTGAATATATTTTAACATATTTATTTACTATTGTAAATAGCGACTTTTTTCATAAAAAAAAGGACACGTTTGTGTCCTAATTTTAATCTAATTCATCAAGAGTTTTCTTGAAACCAGGTATGAAGTTGTCCATAAAATATTTAACTTCTTGTATCGGTGAGTTTTCAAGTTCCTTCCTTATGCTCTTTTCAGCCTTTTGGAATTCTTTGTTGCCCGACTTCAATTCCTCTAGACATTTTATATAAGCACTCAGTTTGTCCGCCGCCTTGGAAAGTTTATACTCAATAGTACTTTCATCAGGAGAAATTATTTTTTCATAATCCATCCTAAACTCTTCCGGTAGCATAGAAAGAAGTTTTTTGTTTGAAACAGATTCAAGTTCCTTATATGCAACCTTTATTTCATTGTTATAATACTTTATAGGTGTAGGTAGATCCCCCGTAATAACTTCACTACATTCGTGAAATACACCGTAAGTTACGCATTTGTTTGGGTCTGCGTTTCCACCATATACCTTATTGTTTATGATTGCAAGCGCGTGCGCAATTTGTGCAACTTGCTCGGAGTGCTCCATTATGTTTTCTTTGACGGTTGAGTACATCAAAGACCATCTTTCTATGTACTTCATTCTGCCTAAATAGGCGTAAAAATTGTATGCCATATTACATCTTAACTAATACTTTGAGTACGCAGTCCATTGCTTCATCGGCGATGTCTGCAGTTTGGTTCAAGTGACGATATATTTCACGATACTTGAAGATAGT
>JAZQVF010000200.1:0-1842 GCA_045631675.1 Candidatus Stercoripulliclostridium sp. | reverse complement strand
TTGACAAAAATAAATTATTGTGCAACAATAATCATATCTTAAGAAGGACAAAAGGAGAAAATTATGGCTCAACCATCCACACCAGGCCTAATTAAAGGCTGTATTATTGCACCTATCGTTACCGTAGTTGCAGTTATTCTTATTATCGTTATTGCTGCCGTCGTAGTAATTAATATGACTCCCGATGCTCTCGGTATTGCAGATATTGAACTATTTGAGGGCGAAACGTTGCGTTCATTAGGTCTTGCAGACATCAAACTTAAAGATGCTTTTACCTTCATTAAAAATCTAATGAATCCCGATGAAAGTGCAATCGTAACCAACCCTGTTGACAAAGAAGTGGAAAAAGGTACCGCAGATAGTGCAATTGAAAACTCATCAGTTGCAAAGAAAGACGACGGCACCATTGACTACTCCTCTATCGTAACCGATAAGATTATTTATCCCACGAAGGAAGAAATCACCTATAAAGACACCACTCTTGCATATATCTTCAACCAAATGGTAACCGATGGTGCAGAGTCAAGTGAAGATGCAATCAAGTTCTTGCAAGATATGAATGCAGAAATTGATGAAGTAACCATTTCAAAAGATGGAGAAAGCGCAACTTTGCGTATCGTTGCAAGTATGTCAACTTCATCAATCGCAGGCGAAGTACAAGCAGCACTTGATGAAGCAGGCGTTGGAAATTTCTTCAAACTCCCATCAAAAATCTATGTAGTAAGTTATTCTACCCTATCTCTTAACGGCGAAGTGCTTGAAACTTCTTCCGTATCTTTGAAGATTAACGATAGCGATAGCCCCTTAACCGATGCTATTATGAAAGTTCTTGCAAAGAAAGCAAACGACATCGCAGAAGATAACGGCGAGCAAGTGGATACTTCTGAAAACACCGTTAACGATGCTATCGGTGATGCATTCGTTGCAGTTGTAACCAACCTTGGCAAGCCTATTGCAGTAAATAATCACGAAGTAGTAGTAGAAACTTACACTGAAAACGCATAATGAAAGTCGGCATATTAGTAGCAATGGACAAAGAGGCGCAAGGTATAATTGCAAGCCTCAACGAAGTGAGAGTAGAAGAATATAAAGGTAAAACCTTTACCTTCGGCTCCATTTACGGAAAAGAAGTAGTTGTTGCTCTTGCAGGCATAGGAAAGGTAAACGCTGCCTACACCACCACTTTAATGGCTGAAAAATACGGAGTTGATTATCTCATTAACACCGGTATAGCAGGGGGAGTAGGCAAACTTAAACCACTAACTGCACTCGTAGTTAATAGCGTTTGTCAGCACGATAGTGACACCACTGCTCTCGGTGACCCCATAGGGCTTGTTAGTGGCATAAATAAGGTCTATTTTGATGCGGATGAAGAACTTGTCTCAATCATTCAAAAAGCGACTCCTAAAGCCGTTGTAGGGTGTGTAGCAAGTGGTGATACCTTTGTTGCCGATTCCAACAAGGCAAATATGATAGCCAACACCTTTGGTGCCCTTGCTTGCGATATGGAATGTGGAGCAGTAGCACAAGTTTGCTATCTTGCCGGAATTAAGTTTGGCGCTCTTAAGGTAATAAGCGACTCTGCAGAAGACGGAGCGGAAATTACCTACGAAGAAATTGCTCATCACGCCTGTGAGGTTAATGCGAAGGCGGTTGTTCAGATCCTTCAAACCCTGTAAAACGCGTTAGTTTGGCGAATAACTTTGTCAAAGCACCCATTTCTCTCGGTCGTTTACTTCTATGTAAAGTCCCGTCAAGAAATGGGTGCTTTTTCGCGTTCTTCATCTAAACTAACGCGTTTTACATAAACTTTGTTTAAGGGAGAAATAACTCAAACTTCAT
>JAZQVF010000199.1:0-11149 GCA_045631675.1 Candidatus Stercoripulliclostridium sp. | reverse complement strand
CGCAGTACGGAAGTACAGCAACCACTCAAGGCTTTTCGTTTGCCTTGCCTACCATCCAGACTAACACGGCTTAAACGAATTATATTAAATATTAACTTGTTTCTCATTTTTCTAAGTTGTTCGCTAAAATACGCGATGTGAGAAGAAATGGAGTTTGAGTTTGTTCTCTCTCAAACAAGGTTTAGGTAAAACGCGTTAGTTTAGATGAAGAATGAGCAAAAGAAAGTCTCCCAAGGGGTTGCTGTACTGAAGTACTGCGCCCCGCAGGGAGACTTGGTTTTGTGAAATTATTCGCTAAAATAACGCGTTTTACTTTTCGCTAAAATACGAGGTCTAAACTTCAATGAGTTGAAGTTTGTTCCCCAATTTATCACAAGACGTGAGATAGTACTTTACGCCTTGTTTTTCATACATTGGTACGGTGCGTGATGAGTTGCCGTGTAAATGGCCGTATACTACGCTATGTACTCCGTATTCTTTGAATAAATCGGTATAATGGGAAGAAAGATACCTTGAGTTGAAGGGTGGAAAGTGCATCATTGCAATTATTATATCCCCCTCTTCTTGCAGTTTTTTTGCTTCCTTAAGACTGAGTTCCAAACGAAGTTTTTCGCGCTCATATAGGAGAATATCGTGCTCATCGGTTTCCACACCTATTTCAGGCACGCTCCAACCACGAGTGCCACAAATTACCACGTTACCGAATTTTATAGCGTTGTTTTGAAGGCAAAATACGCTCTCCGGGAGTATTTCGTTTATCTTTTTGTAACTACTCCACCAATAGTCGTGGTTGCCCCTTATTAGCACTTTCTTGCCCTTTTCTGCCCCTATCAACTCTAAGTCACGCTTAGCGTCTTCAAGTTTCATGGCCCAAGAAATATCGCCGGCAATAAGCACGATATCGTCATCGGATACCCTTTCCTTCCAATCCTTCGTGATATCATCCCAATGATTATCCCAAACAGAGCCAAAAATATTCATCGGCTTTGTTTCATCAAAGGATAAATGTGGATCGCTTATTGCAAAAATTTTCATCTATTCTACGTCCTCAAAAGGCAATTCTTCTACGTTTAATATGGCTTCTATTCTATCAAGCACTTCTTCCTTACCACTCTTTGAAAGGCTGGAAGTTAATATTACGTTATCTACTCCTACCTTTAAGGCGTTTGCGATTTGGCGCTTTCTCGTTAAGCCTGCACTACGGCTAAGTTTATCCCCTTTCGTTGCAATTATGGTGAAGGGAATGTTGTAGTGATATAGATATTTTAACATTTGAACGTCGTCTGCATTAGGCTCTCTTCTTACGTCTAAAAGAACGAATACGTTCTTTAAGCCCGTGCTTTCTTGAAGGTATGACTCAATAATCCTACCCCATTTAGCCTTTTCATTATCGTTTACCTTAGCAAACCCGTAACCTGGAAGGTCTACGAAAACGAATTCGCCCTTATTTACGTTAAAGTAGTTGATAAGACGCGTTCTACCCGGCTCCTTAGAAGTCTTTGCAAGACGGCCTTGGTTACACATAAAGTTTATAAAGGAAGACTTGCCGACGTTGGAACGACCTACTACGGCTATTTCGGGAGTTTTACCTTTAATTATTTGTTCAACGGTGCCTGCACTCGTTATAAATTCAGCATTCTTAATTACCATACGATTGCTTCCTTTAGTACTTCTTCTACGTTTTCAACGAATTTGAACTCAATTTTTTCCTTAACCATTTCCAGAAGATCCTTGTAGTCCTTTCTATTGTCTTCGGGAAGGAATACCTTTACTACACCTTCACGAAGTGCTGCTAAAGTTTTTTCCTTTAATCCACCTATTGGTAGTACTTTACCGCGCAAAGAAAGTTCACCCGTCATCGCTACGTTTCCAAGCACTTCTTTACCCGTAAGAGCAGAACAAATTGCCGTTGCAAGAGTAATGCCTGCGCTTGGACCATCCTTTGGCACTGCGCCTTCAGGCATATGGATATGAATATCGTGTTTTTCAAAGAAGTCTTCTTCAATATCGTACTTATCGGCTTGCGTTTTTACGTAACTAAGCGCAATCTTTGCACTTTCTTTAATTACGTCTCCAAGATTTCCCGTTAATACGAGGTTGCCCTTACCTTTAGAATATGCAACTTCAACGTCCATTACGTCTCCACCTACTGCGCTCCAAGCAAGACCGGTTACTCTACCTACTTCATTTGGCTTTGCGCCTTTTGATGGAAGTACGATAGGCTCCCCAAGATACTCTTTTATATTATCCTTATTAATTTTAATTTTGCGCGTGCGTGGATTTTCTACAAACTTGCGAGCAATCTTTCTTACAACCTTGTTGATTTGCTTTTCAAGCATTCTAACGCCTGCTTCACGAGTGTAATACTCAATAACGTGGCTTACCGTTTCTCTATCAATAGTAAACCATTTCTTTTCTACCCCATTCTGCTCTATCGCTCTTGGTAATATATAGCGCATTGCAATTTCTAACTTTTCAGGAGCAGTGTATCCCGTCATTTCAATTACTTCCATTCTGTCAAGAAGTGGTTTTGAAATGGTGTCAAGCGTGTTTGCAGTAACTATAAACAATACCTTAGAAAGGTCAAAAGACACTTCTAGGAAGTGGTCACGGAAGTTTACGTTTTGTGCAGGATCTAAAACTTCAAGCAATGCACTTGCAGGGTCTCCCTTGTAATCGGATGCCATTTTATCAATTTCATCCATCAAGAATACGGGATTCATACTACCTGCAGATTGGATTGAAGTGATAATTCTACCGGGCATTGCGCCAACGTAGGTCTTTCTATGTCCACGAATTTCAGCCTCGTCCCTAACTCCACCAAAACTTAAACGAACGTACTTTTTGTTCATTGCACGTGCAATAGATTTTGCAATAGAAGTTTTACCTATTCCGGGAGGGCCTACTAAGCATATAATAGGACTTCTACCTTCCTTAGAAAGTTTTCTAACTGCAAGCGCTTCAATAAGTCTTTCCTTAACCTTTTCAATGCCGTAATGATCTTCATCAAGCACCTTTTGAGCAACTTTAAGGTCTTCGTTATCATCGGTATAAACTCCCCATGGAAGTTCTAAAATGATGTCAAGATAGTTTTTGATAAGAGCCATATCTGGGCTTGCAGGAGCAGTACGCTTTAACCTTCTAACTTCTCTTCTAAACTTTTCCTTGTTTGAATCGGTAGTTTGTAACTTATCTATCTTTTGAAGATATTGTCCTTCTTCGTCTTCATCACCTATTTCTTCACTTAAAGCCCTAATTTGCTCACGAACGTAATATTCCTTTTGACTTTGATCCATTGACGTTCTTACCTTGTCTGCAACTTGCATATCAAGGGTCATTGCATATACTTCAAGTTCAAGTGCCTTGCAAAATTCAACAAGGCGAGTTTCGGTATCCAAAGTCGTAAAGAATAGATACTTATCAGCAGTTTTTAACCAAATTACAATGGCATCAATATCAGTATTTAATGTATCGTATTGTAGTCTTATAGCACTGCCGTTCACACCTTTTAAAATGCCACTTAGATTGCTAAATAATTCAACTGCTTGTTCAAAATAGGTTCTTAAAGCAAATTCATCGCCACTATTGTAGAAATGACACTCTGCAATTGATGCAGTCGTTGCAATACCATCACAGTCTATTTCGTGAATATATGAACGGCTTGTTCCCGTCTTGTACATCAATATGCCCCCTTCGTTGTCTTCGGGGATGTAAATGAATTGCTCTATATCGGTAATTACGCCTACGTCTCCGTTTTTAGGACGTTCGCCTATTCTAACGGGTACAAGAACTATCTTCTCTCCGGCATTAATTGCCCTTTGTATTGCTAAAATATCCGCTTCTTCGGTTACTCTTAGTTTTCCACATTCGTAAGGGAAAACTACTTCCTCGGTTGCTATAATTATTAGTCTTTCGTTCATCTTAACTTTTCCTTATAGACAATTTTATCACCTCAAGGGTGATAAAATCAATGTAAAATATTGGTCTTTACGCTACGCGTATTACTTCAGGCGCGCATCCTTTTTCAATACACTCTTTTGTAATTATAATCTTTTTGACGGTAAGATCACCCGGCACGTCGTACATAATTCCTAATATAGCATTTTCTACTATCGTCCTAAGTCCTCTTGCACCGGTTTTTAATTTGATTGCTTGTTCGGCTATCGCTAAAAGTGCATCGTCTGAAAACTCAAGTTCAACACCATCCATATCAAGCAACTTTTGATATTGCTTAGTTAGTGCGTTCTTAGGCTCTTTTAATATGTTTATAAGTGCCTTTTCATCAAGTGGATCCAAAACGGCTACTACGGGTATTCTTCCTACAAATTCAGGTATAAGACCAAATTTAATAAGATCATCGGGACGAAGGTCTTTCATCATCTCTGAGTAACTTTCATCCGCGTTTCTCAAACTCGCGTTAAAGCCTATTGATGAAGTATCCTTGCGCTTATCTACTATCTTCTCAAGTCCTACGAATGCACCACCACAAATGAACAATATATCGGTGGTATCAATTGGAATAAATTCCTGTTGGGGATGTTTCCTTCCCCCTTGTGGAGGTACGTTTGCTACCGTAGACTCAAGTATCTTTAAAAGTGCTTGTTGCACACCCTCGCCTGATACGTCGCGCGTTATAGATACGTTTTCAGATTTGCGACAAATCTTGTCTATTTCATCAATATAAATTATGCCCTTTTCTGCACGCTTTACGTCGCCTTTTGCCGCTTGTATTACCTTTAAGAGTATATTTTCTACGTCTTCACCAACGTATCCTGCTTCCGTTAAAGCAGTTGCATCTGCTATTGCAAATGGTACGTTTAATATGCTCGCAAGCGTTTTTGCAAGCAAAGTCTTGCCACTTCCAGTAGGTCCAAGCATTAGTATATTACTCTTTTCAAGCACAACGTCCTTATACTTATCACTACCCTTTTGAGATATGCGCTTATAATGGTTATAAACGGCTACGGAAAGAATTTTCTTTGCTTCATCTTGACCTACGATATACTCGTCAAGTTTAGCCTTGATTTCTTTGGGTGGAATAAGATTAATTCCACTATCGGGCTTTTTACTTTCCGCCTCTTTCTTAAAAAGTTCAGTGAGTTTTTCAGCGCATTCTCTGCATATCATAGCGCCGTCTTGACCTGCATATAGTAGGTCTACTTCATCTTCACTTTTTCCACAGAATGAGCAATATAATTGTTCGTCAATAAATTCCATCTATACCCCTACTTTCTCGTATAAAATACTTCGTCAACAAGGCCGTATGCCTTTGCTTCTTCTGCAGACATATAGTTATCACGGTCGGTGTCACGCTCAATTACTTCAAGTGGCTTGCCCGTTGCTTCTGCAAGGAATTTGTTGAGTTTAGCCTTAATCTTTAAAATATGATCGGCAACAATCTTTATATCGCTTGCTTGTCCTTGTGCGCCACCAAGGGGTTGGTGAATCATAACTTCACTGTTGGGTAGACATATTCTCTTGCCCTTTGTGCCTGCTGAAAGTAGGAATGCACCCATTGATGCTGCCATTCCTACACAAATGGTAGATACGTCACACTTGATATAATTCATAGTGTCAAAAATGGCCATACCTGCACTTACAGAGCCACCGGGAGAGTTGATGTATAAGCAAATATCTTTCGTTGGGTCCTTAGTTTCAAGGTATAAAAGTTGACCTACTACTAAATTAGCAGTAGCATCGTCAATTTGTCCCGTTAGGAAAATTATTCTATCTTCTAAGAGTCTTGAGTATAAATCGTATGCAGTTGAGCCACGATTTGATTGCTCTATTACGGTAGGAATAGGCATCATAACAGATTTGATTTCATTCATAAGAAACCTCCTTAAACTATTTTACCCACGTTAAAGCCTTTTAGACTTGCGCTAAAGGCTAAAATTGGTCGGATAAGAGCGAATTTTCCCCTACCCGACCACTTATTTTTCAATTATTCAGCGTCAGTTGCCTTCTTGGTTGACTTCTTTTCTTCAAAAGTGTTCTTTTCACGAAGGAATGCAATGAGTTTTTCATCCATAAGACGAGTCATCATATAGTTGTAAGTGCGTTCGTCTGCGCTCTTAGCAAACTCTTCCTTAGTCATACCTTGTGCTGATGCTTGCTTTTCAAGTTCTGCTTCAAAGTCTTCCTTGGTAGGAACAAGATTTTCCTTCTTTACGATTGCTTCAATAACCATGCCGATCTTGAGTTCTTTTACGCTTGCATCCTTTCTTTCTGCACGGATTGCTTCTTCGGTGGTTTGAGCATAGTTGAGATAATCTTCAAACTTGAGGCCGTATTGAGCCATGTTTGCTTTCATATTGTTTACGAATCTGTCAAGTTCTTCTTCTACCATGCAATCTGGAATGTCAATGTTGGTTGCATCAACGATGGTTGAAAGAAGTGCTTCGTTTTCTTCGGTAATTGCTTGTTCATCAGCCTTCTTTTGAAGTCTTGCCTTAACGTCTGCTTTATATGCAGTGAGTTTATCAAATCCAAGATCCTTTGCGAATTCATCGTCGAGTGCAGGAAGTTCCTTAACCTTGATTTCGTGAATAAGACAGGTAAATACTGCTTCCTTGCCTGCAAGGTCTGCTGCGTGATATTCGGTGGGGAAGGTTACGGTGATTGCACATTCTTCACCGATCTTCTTGCCGATAAGTTGATCTTCAAAACCGGGAATGAATTGGTTTGAACCAATGGTGAGTGATTGCTTTTCAGCAGTGCCACCTTCAAACTTAACACCGTCAACTGCACCTGAGTAGTCAAGAGTGAGCATATCGCCACTTTCTACAGCACGGTCGGTTACGTTAATGAAACGTGCGTTTCCTTCAAGTTCACGGTTGATTTCAGCATCGATTTCTGCCTTCTTAACCTTGTTAACTACCTTGTTAAGGGTTAGTCCGGTGTATTGTGCTACTTCAAATTCAGGATAAAGTGCTACGCCGATGGTGAACTTAAGACCATCTTCATCAATGTTATTAATGTCAACTTCAGGACGAGAAACAACGTCAAGTTTTTCCTTTTCAATAACTTCACTATAGGTCTTGCTCATTGCGATATCAGCAGCATCTTCAAAGAAGAATTCTACGCCGTATCTCTTAACGATTACGTTGAAAGGAACTTTGCCCTTACGGAAACCGTCAATAGCGAAACGATGCTTATTTTTGTTGTAAGCGTCTTGAATGTAGGAAGCCCATTCTGCCTTGTCGATAGAAATTGAGATTTCTACTGATGATTTTTCAAGTTTTTGGATTGAATATTCCATAATATATACCTCCGAATTGTTCTTACGTTGATTGCGCTCTTTTGCGTGCGCCCGTATATAATAACAAATACTACGCGCAAATGCAACTGTTTTTGAATATTCTTAGAAATCGGTTGCAAGACTGTCCCTAAACGGTTATAATTGAACTATGCCAAACGATTTAGTTACTTTAAAAGCACTCTCAAAAGAGATGAAAGAAATTCTTACTGATGGAAGAATTGATAAAATCGGTATGCCTTCTGACGACGAGGTAGTGCTAATCGTACGTGCTAAAGGGGAAAATCACGCGCTTTATCTTAACGCAAGAGCGGACGGCCCCAGAGTACATTTTACTAAAATGCGTTTGCAAAACGCCCCTACTCCCCCTAATTTTTGCATGTTACTTCGTAAACATATATTGGGTGGCGTCGTTGAAGACGTTAAAGTGTTAAACGAAGATAGGCTTTTTGAGTTTACCATTATTGCAAGAAACGAATTAAACGACGCTACCACGTTTAGGCTCATCATTGAAATTATGGGTGGGGCTTCAAATATAATTCTTTTGAACGGAGATTACAAAATTATTGATGCCGTAAAAAGAGTTATGAATCTTGAGTCAAGGGTTGTTTTTCCCGGTGCAAAGTACACCTATCCACCAAAATCAAAGGCTCTCCTTTCCGATCTTCAAGCAGTTGAAAACGCTGTAAAAAGTGGAGATATTAAAGAAGTTTATGGAAAACTAAACGGACTAAGCAAGGAAAGTGCGCTTGAACTTGCTTTTAGAGTTAATGAAATGGGTGTAAAGGAAGCAAGTTCTTTAGTTGATAACTCCTACGAAAACACACTCTTTAAGCCCGTTAGTCAATGGGATGAAAAGGGAAAATGCATAGGCTTTTTTGCATACCCCTATCTTTCAAGAATGGACAAGGGCGAGTACCGTGAAGAAAGACTTTTGAGTTATGCCGTTGATAGTTATTTTAGGACGTCGGGAGAGGCTCTAAAAAAGCAAAGAGATACCCAAAAATTGAGCCAAAAATTGAAGGCAATAACCACTAAAACGGAAAGAAGAATTCGCGATAACGAAGAAACCCTAAAACACACCGAAGAAAAGGAACGTTTTAAGGAACTCGGCGAAATTTTAAAGTGCAATATATACCGCTTAAAGAAGGGCATGAGTACCATAACATGCGATGACTTTTACAACACGGGAGTGGTAGAAATTGCGTTAGATCCTTTAATTTCACCACAAAAAAACGTAGAAAAGTACTTCAAAAAATATAATAAGGCTAAAGGTGCAGAAAGTTATGCAAAGGAAGAATTAAAGCGACTTTTAGAACTAAGAGAATATCTAAAAACCATTAAAGTTGCCGTTCAAAATTCTTCAACCGAGGCGGAATATCAAGAGATAAACTCAGAACTTGATAGCCTTAAAAAATTACCCGTAACCAACCAAAAAGAGGGACAAAAAAAGAACCCCAAAAAACCTAAAAAAACACCCCCTCTTACCTTTGAAATTTCAGGCTTTAAGGTATACGTTGGAAAAAACAATATGCAAAACGACGAGGTAACTTTTAGCATAGCAAATAGCACCGATTTATGGTTACACACTAAAACTTACCACGGCTCTCACGGAGTTATAATCTCAAGGGGAGCAAAGGTCCCGGACAAAGCACTTGAAAGAGTCGCTGAAGTCGTTGCTTATTACTCCGAGGCAAGAGACGGCAGTAAGGTTGAAGTAGATTATACCGAAAGAAAAAACGTAAAAAAACTCGGTAAAATCGGCTTAGTAAACTACGTTAATTACAAAACCATCGTGGTTAATCCTAAAGACTGGGTAGAAAATTAATTCAATAAGAAAATGGCGCAATTTTGCGCCATTTTATTTTTTCTTTCCCTGACTTAATATATTTGACCTAAATTCGGTCTGTTTGGAAGTCCCCCTATCAAGTGCATCGTCAATAAGCAAAGAAAGCAATTCGCCATAAGTAAACTCAGTAAATAGATGATTTGCAAGAGAGCCTGGTATTGAGTTGATTTCATTTAAATAAAGTTTATCCTTAAAAATATAGTCAAAGCGCACTACCCCTTTAAGATTCAACGTTTCATAAATTTCACTCGTTTTAACCTTGATTTCTTCTCTTAATTCTGCACTTATGCTTTGCGTGAATTTATTATCGGACCTTGAAAGATATTTGTCTTCAAAAGTAAGGTATGACTTACCTTCGTTTGTCTTTTCAATTTCAGAAACTATTACCCTTTCACCTATCGTTAAAACGGCACAATTATACTCTACGAAATCAACCATTCCCTTTTCAATTAGCGCTTCTTTATCGTAGGTAAAAGCAACTTTAAGTTTTTCATTAAGTTCATCTTTATTTCTTGCAAGTCCTACCCCTATACTACTTCCTTGCGAGTTTGGTTTTACAAAGACGGGAAAGCCTAAAACATTCTCAACTAAGTCAAAATTTTCCGGACAATTATCCTTAATTAGTAGCCCGTCAACAACTTCAATGCCCATATCTTTAACAAGCACTTTGGTTATCCATTTGTTCATAGTTAGGGAACTACCAAGCACACCTGAAGAAGTATAGGGCAATCCTAAAGTTTCAAAATAACCTTGCAAAACTCCGTTCTCACCATCACCACCGTGAGTGAAGAGAAGTGCACAATCAACGGTGTCCAAGTATCTCCATTTTTTACCTTTTGAGTAATATAAATCCTTTCCTATTAGGGTTACTTTTTTAAGATTTTTCGTATTAAATTCAAGATAGGATTTTATTTTTTTTAACTCTTCGCCATAATACCAAACACCGTCTTTTATATAAATTGGAAAGACTTTGTAATCTACAAATGGTACAGCCTCCATACCCTCTATTGCACTCATAATAGAAACGTCGTGCTCTGAAGAATTACCACCGAAAACTGCAAGAATATTTTTCATACTACCTCACGGAATATCGTTTTGGAGATACAAAATATCTCCTTGCTTTAATATATGCTTTAGCCCTTCCGTTGCGTGCGTAATAGATGAAAATTTGTGTATTTTACCTTCAAACCCACTCTCTTTAAGCCCCCTTTCTATCGCCTTTGCATTTGCGCCCGATAAAATTACTTCATCAGCGACCTTTCCCAGTCTTAAGCCTACCTCTTTATTAATTTTCTTTTGCCTTTTTCCACACTCAACTACCCCTTGCGCGTAAATTATTTTTCGCCCATCTTCCTTTTCAAGCAATTCAAGCGCACTTTTTACACCTTCTACGTTTCCGTTATATCCATCGTCAAGTACTACAATTCCACCTATATCTTTAACTTCAAGTCGGTGTGGCTCAAAGTCTACTTCTTCAACTGCATCAATAATTTCATTCCTTTCTACTCCTAATTCTATTGCAAGCGCAACGCAAAGCGCTACGTTAACCACGTTATGTCGCCCTATTAGTTTCGTTTTAAGTGGTATATCGCCTATTTGAGTATGCAAAATGAAGGAACTACCACCTAAATTCATTTTTAAATTAGACAACGTAACTTGTCCGGCATCTCCTACGACTATACTTTTACCTAAAAACCGTTTACTCATTTCAAGTGAGTAACGATTTTCCCCGTTGAATACCATAACCCCGTTTATGCCTACGTAGTTTGCAAGTTCTTCCTTTGTTGACACGATATTTTCCATACTACCAAAACTTTTTAGGTGCTGAGCGCACACTCCGGTAATAATACCGTAGGTGGGGTTTATAAGAGTGCACATTTCTTTTACGTCTCCCTTTCTTCTCGCCCCTACTTCACCTATAAAAAGCAGTGTTTTTGATATATTTTCCCTATTATCAATGGTTGCTTTATGATTTTCTATACTTTTTAGCAGTCCCATTGGTGTATTATAGTTTTTCAACGTGCCTATCACTTGATACCTGC
>JAZQVF010000198.1:0-2705 GCA_045631675.1 Candidatus Stercoripulliclostridium sp. | reverse complement strand
GCGAATATGGACATATGGTCGTAGTTTGTTTCTTTGGTAGTGGAGCCCCAATGGAGAATATATTCTTCCCTTTCTTCGTCATAAGTTGTTTCAGGCGCCCAAAGGCAACCAAACTCATCTGTAGCAAAGGGGATAAGTCTTTCTTCACTAAAGTTTACAAGGTCTTTCGTTTTCCAAAACCTAAGGCACTTACTGCCGTTATGGTTAATGGCGCGCCAATCAAGGCACATATTTTCATCATACCTATTTGCTACGCAAAGGTCGGTAGTGATAATAACGAAAGAGTTATCCTTAAGTCTCACGATTTCAATATCTCTACACCCCTCGCCGAGCGATGCCATAAGGATAGGGTTCCCCTTATTAACTTCTTTGAAGTTAAGACCGTCTTTAGATATAGCAAAGTAAACGGCTTCACCGTCGGGAGTGATTTTTTCTTTGAAGTGAGCGAATAAGTATGGCATAAGAATTCCTTTTCGTTATTTTTGTTTTATCTTTTTCATATTATAACCTAAAAACAAAATTATTTCAATACGTATTGAAATAGAGTGTGTGATATGCTAAACTAAATTTATGAGAAAATCAATTAAAGTGCTATCTATAATATCAATAGTTGTTTTCGTTTGCTTGTCAATTTTCCTAATATACGAAGCAAGTATGCCCGCGGAAGTTTCTTCATCTCACTCAGGTGCAGTTTCAGGTGCAATTCAAGACGTTACTGAAAAGGTGGAAAGTACGGTTGGCGGAAGTGGCGAGGTTAGTGAAAGTATAACCAACAACTGGTCTACCTTTACACGTTACGTAAGAAAAGGGATAGGGCACTTTGGGGCATTTTTAGTACTTGCATTGTTTGGCACATTTGGTATAGTTATGCTACTTAAGGATAAAGCAAGTGGCATTTTAGTATCATTAGTTTTAGGCGTAAGCATTGCAACCATCACAGAACTAATTCAATTACACGTACCGGGAAGATATGGTTGCTACGACGATATCGTTTTAGATAGTAGTGGCTACTTAGTGGGTATGCTACTAACTTTAATAGTTTTATTAATTGCTTACACAGTAAAAAAGGTAAAGAATAGAAAGAATGAGCATAACGACTAAAGTTTGTAAGGTTGAAGATTTAGAAAGGCTAAGAGATTTATCCATAACGACGTACGTTGAAACCTTTGATGAGTTTAACAGTGAGGAAAATATGGATGAATACTTAGGAAGAGCCTATGAGATAGGTAAACTAAGAAGGGAGATAGAGTGTAAAGATTCCACCTTTTTGTTTGCATATTATGAGAATAATCTTGCAGGGTATATAAAGTTTAACGAATCCCCAAACCAAACTGAGATAAACGACCCTAAGTCATTGGAAGTGGAGCGCTTATACGTCCTTAAAGCCTACCAAGACAAAGGGATAGGGCGATACCTTATGGAACTTGCCATAAATACTGCAAAGGAGCGCAACAAGGAATATATTTGGCTTGGAGTATGGGAAAGGAACTTTAAAGCACAAAGATTTTATGGTAGGTATAATTTTTATAGAATAGGTGAGCATATCTTCCCTATGGGAGATGATCCTCAAATTGATTATATTTTAAGAAAAGATTTATTATAAAAAGTAAGTAATAAAAAAGAGCGCGAATTTCGCGCTCTTTTCTCATTTGTAATTTTTAGTTTTTAGTAAAACTAATCGTTGCGCTTTCTCCGTTAATTTCTTCAACGGTAAAGGTATATCCGAGTTTTGTTCCGTTGTCGTACTTTACGGTGCCGAGGGAGTCTCCTTCGCCGTATACGTAGTCACCTAAGGGGGTAAGTACGTATTCAATTAGGTTGTCTTCGGTGCCGTAATCGTCACTTGCATCGGTGTTGTTATTTTTGATATCGTAATAGGTTTCGCCGTCGTAAACTTCTGTTGAGAGTACTGCGTTTACGTGGTAAACTACGATACCTTCATCGTTAAAATAGCCGTAGCCGTTGTCGTTTAAGCCGTTATTCGTGTAGTAAGCAAGAATAAAGTACTCTTGATATGCACCAAGTTTTTCATCCCAATTGTTTGCAAGAATGATGGTGTCGCCATTTTTTGAAAAGTCCTCTAAGGTTAGGGTAACGTTACCGGTTACCAGGCGAGAGGTGGTAAGCCAACCGTAGTTAAACTTAGTGAACGCGTTGTGGTCGCCTGCCATAGCATCCATTACGTCATATCCACCCATAGGGGAGCCAACGTAAGCGGTGTCGTAGTAATCGTCTGCACCAAGCACGTGGCCGAATTCGTGTATGAAGGTGTAGGTGCTCATATTATTCTTGTTGCTATAATCGGGGTCTCCGTTATAGTCGTAGTCTTCAAACAAGAATTGATAGGGCGCCCATAGGTAATCGTTTGCGCTAACGTTGTCGTATTCGTAGTAGTATCCTTCATCATCGGTGTAGTAATTCCAATATCTATACGCCCAGTTGAAATCACTATTAGAGTCAATGTCAAGGGTGGTAATAAGAACTACTGCGTCAATGATATCGTTATTATCAGAGTCAAACTTGCTTAAATCCATTGTTTTTGAAAGATATGCAAGTGCTTCATCCATAACCATTTGGTCGCCGATAGCCATTTCTTGACCGTCGTAGTCCATGGTAGCATTCTTGTAATGGGTACTTGTTTTAGATGGACGGAACCAGGTGTCAAGTATGGTAATATCAAGGGTGAGTGCGCCGTAACTTGACTT
>JAZQVF010000197.1:0-3716 GCA_045631675.1 Candidatus Stercoripulliclostridium sp. | reverse complement strand
TTCAAGAGCGCCTTCAAAATCAAAGCAGGTCGTAGCGCTATCAAAAACGGGCTTATGCATAACGGTAAAGGTAACGTTACCGTTTTCTTCCCTTGCCTCAACGTCAATTTCAATGCTTCTAATACCACTCTCAAACTGCTCCGTTAAGGTGTTGTTTTCAAAGGTATTCTTATTGAAGTTCTTAAGGCCAAGTGAAAGAATTTTGAAAGGTAATTGGAACTCAAGTGTCGTATCAGTTACTTTTCTTTGATAACTATTATGGGTAGCCAAAAATGCAACTTCGTTATACTTAACGCCACTATTTAATGCTTCTTCTAAATCAAAATTGCAAAATCTTTGTTCTCCCAAACTAACGTAGTTTTGGTAATACTCTTCCCTTAAATACCTTAGGTGCTCTTGTTGGAATTTAACGTTGTCTTCTTTGTTTACAAAGTATACGTCCTTAGCGTATTCCCAAAGTCCAATGGAAATGCTACCCGCAACAACGATGATGCAAGCAAGCACGATAGCAACAATTTTAACAATCTTCATTAGTAATGGCTTATTCATTTATTCTTCTTTTTTACCTGCAATCTTTTCTTTTCGGTGTAACCGGTATATACTCCATAGAAGCACCGACAAATGAGGCTACTATAGAAACAGCCCATAACAGCAAGGAGGTAATAACGACGGCAACATTAAAAATACCTATAATTATTAATGCTCCATTTTAAAATCCTTTCATTGCTATTTGATTCCTTTCATATAATCTACCTTACTTTCAGGCTCTCCTTCTTTTTTAAGCGCTTTTTTAAACTTGCTTAATGCAATAAAATATTTTACTAAGAAGGCAAGGAAGGCAATGAGAAACGCTATTATAAAAGCCATTGCAACATATTCAAGCCAATAAATTCCGAAGAAGTCAAACTTTCTTAAAATTCTTGACCCTACTAAAAACATGATATCAAAAACCAAGAAGACAATATAAGAATTGGCATTTTTTCTAACTTCCTTTGCAAGCCTTATTGTGCCTTCGCTATATTGTTTATTTTTCATTTCCACCACAATCTCCTTTCTTCTTTATAACAATTTTATCACACAAACACTTTCTTTTCAACATAAAAAACAAGAGCAAGATTACTCTTGCTCTTGAACTACTTTTAGTCTATTTGCTTTGCTCGGTAGGTTTCAATCACCATAATACCTCTTTCTTCTGTTTCCATTAGCTCTAATTCTATGGGCTTTCCATATTGAGTTATTTTATACAATCTGTATGCTGGTGTTCTAAAAAAACCAACCCCTTTTCCTGGAATTGAAATACCCCTTATTTCTAATCCTTCTCCTTTAATAACCATAAAATTTAGTTTCTTAAATACAAAGTAATTATTTTCTAATTCCAATAAACGTGGAGCTATTTTAAACCTATATATTTGTCCATCATCTAATTTTAATCCCAACTCCGTTTCAGGGTCTAATACGGAATTATAAATCATCTTCATTGAAGTATTTATTTTTTTGCAAAACTCTGGGTTTTCCTCCCTTTTACTTCTAAATAGTTTTATTGAGTCAACTAACACCCTCTTATATTTTGAACCAACAATGTGATTCATTATCTTGTCTAAATAATCCACCCGTGCTTGTCTATACTCTAATTCATTTCCACTTTCTTTCAAATATTTTATAAACTCCTTAAGTGTAGTAAAAATAAAGGAGAGTGTGATTTTATATCTATGCTCCTCGTTACCATAATGGTAAGTATTAATTAATCCTTCGTGTGCACAATAGTTTCTACACGCAAAAATTTTCCACATCAATTCTTCTGGTAAATTTAGTACTCTTGCAATCGTTCCCATTTTTGAATATTTCCCATCTACGTAAATATTTTTTTTAAAATAGACCTTTTCCTTTATACTCAAAAAGAATTTTAAAACCCCCGCTACCATAACGTTATTAGTCTCGCGTAAATCTGGATTAGAAGCCCCATACGAAAGCATTATTACGTTTTTATCTCTATAAAACTTTGGCTGGTTAAGCTTGCAAAACGAATTCAAATCAATGCTCTCATACACTTCTTGATTAAAGACGTTCTTTTTAAAAGCATATAAATAGGCTATTGCCATCAAGGGTGGCACCTTTACCGCAAACTCACAAAAAAGGTTGATGTCTTTTATTTCTAATCTATAATCTTCCTCAAAATCTATCCCTACGTTACTACCCTTCTTAATATTGATAACTGCAGTATTGTCACCATTATCACGAATTGCACCCCATTCTTTATAGTATGGTACGTTTAAAGCCTCGCTTAGGTCAAGCTTGAATTCTGATCCCGAGAAATCAACCTTGTTCCCAATTCTTCCAAAAACGTCTTTTACTATATTATAAGAAGGCTCATTTTCTCTTATTAGCACTTCATAGTTTGTTTGGTACAACGATTTCAAATTTTGCCAATACCCGTTAATACGATCTTTGCTTTTATCTTCTCCAAATATAGTTTTCCTCCAATTTGATATTATATATCCTTGAAAACTTTCTGCTTGCTTTGGATGAAGTATAGAAAACAACAACGCAAACATTCCTGCTATAGTTAAGACACCATTCTTTTGAAGCATTATACCATTAGGAAAGGGCATAAATATTTCAAGAAAATCTTCTCTTACCGCAAACGTCTTGCAAAGATTATCTCTGATAATTGCATGTACGTTTATATTACGCAATTGTTGAAGCAACCAAGTATAATAATAAATGCCATCAACCGTTTTCTCTTCTTTACCATCACTAATCAAAAAGATTTTTTCATGCAACTTTTCATACAAATACGGAAATTGTCTTTGAAACAATGAGACATCTATTTCTTTACTGTCTAAAACTATTCCCGACACGTAAACGCTACGAAATATTCTTTCAACTTGAACAAAAAGTGGACCAACTGCACCCTTTAAATCTAATAAACATCTTCCGTTAATGTAGTGCATTTTCTTATGATAAATTTCATTTATTCCAGCATTTAAAAATTCTTTTGAATTAAAACCATATTCTTTCTTTTCCATTGTAAATCCTCTTTTTAAACAAACTTGACAATATCGTTTTCTTTATACGCATGCAAACGTGAACTATATAAAACAATAGAATACAGATTTATTTGTGTCAATAGTCCATTTTGACACAACACTATGTTCTACTTTTACTTAAACTTCGGTAGCCACTCACCGTGCGCTTTGATGAGGTCATCGCAAAGGGCTTTTATCTTGGGAAGGGAGAGTTGGTCTCTCGTATGGGGGTCAAGGTAGGCTGCCATATAAATATAGTTTTTATCAAGCGTCTCCGCCGCCTTAATGGTCATTTCGTGTACTGCAATATGCGTCATATTGAGCGCTGCAAGTTGCTCTGGAAGTGCGCCTACCGGCTTGGGATTTAGTCCGTTTTTGTCAATTATAATCGGCACTTCAACACAAGCAGTATCGGGAAGATTGGTGATGAGACCATTGTTCAATACGTTGCCGTAAATCTTGTAGGGCTCACCCGTTTCACACGCTTCAATGATATAAGAGCCGTACTCGTGGCTTCTCGTATGCTCTACGTTACCATTGTTTAATATATTCTTGCGAAGTTTTTTCCAACGCCATATTTGTGCAATACAACGTCTTGGATATTCATCAATCGGTATATTGTATCTTAGAATATTTAGTGGATACTTGGACTTGATGAAATATGGGTGATACTCTGCAGTATGCTCGCTA
>JAZQVF010000196.1:0-12664 GCA_045631675.1 Candidatus Stercoripulliclostridium sp. | reverse complement strand
AAAAAAATAACCCTAACCGAGTGTTCGATTAGGGTTATTTTTGGTACTCCCTGCGGGAATCGAACCCACAACTAGCCCTTAGGAGGGGCTTGTTATATCCATTTAACTAAGGAAGCGTTACTCATTTATTATATATTACATTGTTGCTTTTAGCAATAAAATTTTATTTATTATGCTATATAATAAATGATTTTATTCTTACATAAACGTGTATATTACCTTTACTGCTGCTCCGTTGCTTGATGTATAGTCTATTACTACTTTTTCAAGTTTGTCGTTGTAACGTACAACTACACTCATATCCTTGCCGTCAAAGGTTGGGTTTCCAGTAAAGAGCGTTACGTTCTTTACCTTCGCTTCAAATACGTTGGACGTTCCTTCTGCGTACGTCTTTGATTCAGAGAATGACGCCCAGTCAAACTCAAGACTAAGTTGACCTATATTTTCAACTGGAATAGAAACGGCATCACCATTTTGCTCAATGATTTTTCCGTCCCTTATCGTTGCGTTTCCGCTCTTCTTAACTATCATTTCGCTTGGGACGATATAAGTGCCGTCATCATCTTTTTCTATGGTTGCAAGTTCTTCGGTTGAATAGGAAACAACAGTGCTATTTGCCCCTTTTACACCATTAAATTTATTGGTGAGGGTTACTCCATTATAGGTAGTTTGGACTTCCAAATTAGTATGTGTGTATTCCTTTTTAGCACATTCGTTGATTTGTGAGCAAGGATCATCATTGCTCAAAGATAGGTTGCATCCACAAAGAGTGAACGCAATAAGCAGTAAGGTAATAAGAGTAAATATTACTTTCTTTTTCATCATCTTTCCCTCCTTATGCCTTCAAAAGGAAGTAGGCTGCATACGTGAGTATTGACATAACCCCTGCAAAGAATAAGATTGCAAACTCGGTTGCCTTCGTTGATTCTGCATTAGTTTGAATTGCGATAGTATTATAAGAAGCAATTTGTTGTTCAAGCATTTCGTAAGCATCGCTTACCAACTCTTTTTCAGTGTCGGTTAATTCTTCATAAACTTCAAGTGCGTTGTTTATTGCATCCCACTTTGCGCTCATCGTGGTTGCATTATCTATGCTCTCAACAAGTGATTCAAATTCTTCCATTGCCTCCATGTTGGCGCATTCTCTTTCTTCAGTTTCGCCACAGCCTGAGCAAACTCTTTCTTCTATTCCTGCCCCTGAAGGTGTCCACTCGCCAAAGGTATGAGGAAGTTTCGGTATATCTCTCGTTGCGCTTTCTCCGCAAGTTTCACAAACGCAACTCTCCGTACCAACTGCCGAGCAGGTTGGTGCCTCTGTTACCGTCCAGTTGCTTGAAGTGTGTCCAAGTGCGGGTGTTTCACGAGTTTCCGTTTCCCCACAAGTAGCACAAGTTCTGCTTTCTAAACCTGCCGTTTCACAAGTGGGCGCGCTCGTTTGCGTCCATACTCCGTAAGAGTGTCCCAATGATTGTATGTCTTTGGTTTCAATTTCGCCACAACCACTACAAGTTCTGCTTTCTTGGCCATTTTCTTCACAAGTTGGTTCTTCAACTACAACCCAGTTTAGCCACGTGTGACTCAATGCATCAACGTCTCTATTTTCCGTTTTACCACAACCTGAACAAACTCTCGTTTCAATACCTGCATCACCACAAGTAGGAGCAGTCGTTGTTTCCCAAGCGCTATAACTATGCGCTAACATTGGTATTTCAACGATATCAACGACTTCTTCACATTTAGAACATTCGTTGTGCTTACTACCCTTTTGCGTACAAGTTGCATCACTGTCAATAATCCATTCTCCTACGGTATGAGCGCATGCGCCTTCTTGTGCGCCGTAGGTTATAACTATTTCTTCAATATAAACGGCACCACTGCTTACATATACTATTGCAAAATATTGGTCGGTCGTATTGACGTCCAACTTTCCACCGGTAAGCGTAGAAGTGAGCGTCCCCCTATCGGTACCTACCGTTGGTGTTCCACTCGCTGCTGTAAAAGGCGTGGTTGAAGTTAAAATTTTCCAGTTCTTATCACTTGTCGTTTGACTATTGTTTTTAATGCTAATTGATATAATTCCACCACTAAGTGCAGTAGAGTTGAATATATATTTAGCATCTTTAGTACTATTCATTTGAATACAACTTGAGTTACCTGGGTACATAAATGCTTGACCACTAATACCTGAGTCGGTCCAAGTTGCCCAAGAATATGCTCCACTACCAGTAAAATCTGCTCTCGTTATAGTTAAAGTCTTGGTGGTGGCTTGCTTTACGGTAATGCCACTAATGGTCTTTTCTATATTGCCGTATTTACAAATTACGGTAGTACTACCTTGTGCTAACGTCTCCGTCCTTGCTACTCCATCAAGCCAAGTGCAGTCGGCATTATTTAACGTAATGGTAGAATTATCAGTATAGGTTGCAGTAACGGTTAGTCCAGTAGGATTAAATGCATCACCTGCATAGTATGTAGTCTTAACGGGAGTGCCGGTAATGCTTAAAGAAGAAACTGCTTTAACGTTAACGGTTGCAGTTGCTTTAACGTTTGCATTGGCGGTGCTTGTTGCGGTAATGGTTGCAGTACCTGCTCCTTTTGCCGTTACAACACCGTTGTTTACCGTTGCTACGCTTGAATTAGAAGTGGTCCAAGTAACGGATTTATTTGCACCCGTTGGCATAACGGTAGCAGTAAGGGTTGCAGTAGCGCCTGCAATAAGGCTTACGTTGGTTTGAGAAAGAGAAATTGAAGTAGGCTCAACGGTCGTGCTACCCGAACCACTGCCTGAACTTCCGTCAAGATAACTACCATAGGTTTCTACAACGTCTTGAAGTTCGTCATTATAAGTCTTACCATCGTGGCAATAAATCATTTCTGCATATTCTGGATGATCAATGAAGGGGTTGCGATTGCCTTGAATTTTGTATACCGCCTCATTTCTTGCATATTCTTCTTCCGTTGGAGGTTCTTCAATATGCCACTTCATTAAGGTTTCAATGTCGCCAATGGTCTTATTGCTACCAGCACCTAATACGAATGATAAGCTATAATCGTCTCCCCAACGAGTTTGAACGTACATGAGGATACGAGCGGTTGCACCGCGATAGCCTTCGCCTGGATAGAAATAGGTGCTTGTTGCATAACAAGGGTTGCTACCGGAAGATTGACTGACCAAGTTACTACTCGTTTGCGCTACTTCGCCAAAACTCTTGCTACCACGAGATGAATTAAGATTGGTGTTTGCAGGACGAAGATGGTGCGCATCGGAGCCTGCCTTACTGCTTTCTGGGAATGCCTTACCTGCATTCTTTGGCCATACGTGTTCACGGTTAGTTCCTGAGTTAAAATTGCTTGGATTAGCAACTGAATAACCCGTATAGAATTGAATAATATTATTAGAGTTATTAGGATCTGCATCACTCTTTGGGAACACGTTTATTAGACCTGCATACGTAGTCTCGTAGGTATGAGTTTCAGTAATAAGGTCGGCAAGTTCAGTTCTAAAAGCAGTGCCCGTTAGGTTCTCGTTAAGATCGTCGTAGTAAGACTCAACGGTAGCAGCCTCAACTACTTCAACGTGGGTTTGAGTGGGGGCAAACCAACCAACAAGGCATCCAAGCGTGCAAGCAAGTACGCAAATTGGTAGGAAAATTAGACCTATTCTCTTTGTGGTTCTTTTGTTAAACATAACCGCTCCATTCCATTGTGCGCATACAGCATTTTCACACGCAAGCGCACACGTTTAGTAAGTCTATCATATACCTAAAAATAGTAATTGTCAATGATATTATCCCTATTATATTTGCATGCCCGAAAGAGAAAGTTTAGTAAATAAAGAAATGGCAACTTGCATTTTAACTATCCGTCAAAAAAAGGGCATAAGGTGAAATTATTAAGCGATATTTACAAAGGAATTGCTTTTGGGGTTGGTTTTATATTTATTATGTTTTGGGTAACCTTTATTTCATTTATTGGATATTAAACATATATTTTTCGTTGTTGTCGTCGGTTTTTAGAAAACAAAATTTTACTCAATTTTTATACTTGATTTACCTTAAAATAACACTTTACTTTTTGCCTTTTGCCAAAATTTTACTCTTAATTATATAATAATTATTATAAATATAAGTTGATTTTTAATTATTCCTATGTTATTATTTGAGAGCAAACGATGTTTTACAAATATCCACAAGATTAGCGGAGCGAGTATGATTTTCGACATTCAAAAGGCAAGTTTAACGAAAAGATTGGTTGCGTTCATTTTGGACGTCATACTTTTTGCAGTACTTGCAGTCGGCTTTGCTTGGGTTCTTGGACTCATTTGCAATTACGATATGCATCTCAACGCTAACGTTGCAACACAAGAAGCATATACCGAAATTTACGTAAGAAAATACGGCGTTGATTTTTCCAAAAATTACGATGAACTTACCACTGAAGAAAAGGCAGTTTGGGATAGTTACTCAGAAGAATTTAGCAATGCTGTTTCAAACGACGTTCCCGTTACTATTTCACTTGAAGAACTTCTTAATTACCGAACCAAATATCTTGCATCACACAACGTAGATTTATTCATTTCAAACGAGGGCTTTAAAAACCTTTCTAATGATGAAAAAGCAACTTGGTTGCAAGCATACGAGTTATGTTCAACTGAACTAAAATCGGTTTACGGTAATAGCGCTCTTCTAATGAAACCCATTAAATACGTCGGTAGTTTTGAAGAGCAATACGAAACAAGGCTTACTGCCTCAGCGGTTGATAAAACTAACTTTAATAACGATCAACTTAAGAATTACAAAAAGGCTTACGGTAAATGCGACGACGCACTTTCAAAAGACGTAGGCTACGGCGACAGGATGATGAAACTTTTAGGCTTTACCCTTATGATGGTATCGCTCGGCATCCTACTTTCAATGCTCGTTTTAGAATTTATTATTCCCCTTCTCTTTAAGAATGGACAAACAATAGGTAAAAAGGTATTCGGCATAGCAGTTATGCACGAAAATGGAGTACGCGTAAACACTATTACTATGTTTATTCGCACCTTCCTTGGCAAATATACGGTGGAAACTATGTCCATCGTTCTTTTGTTTTTAATGATGTTTACTTCCAACGCTCTCATTTCCGTAATCGTTATTGCGGGAATTATCATTTTTGAAATGGTTATATTCATTTGGAAAAAGGATACGCGCCCCTTCATTCACGATGCATTCGCTAAGACCGTATGCGTAGACCTTGCAAGTCAAATGATTTTTGAAAATGAAGCCGAAATGCTTGCTTTCAAGCATAACACTTATGCAGACGGCTCAGGCGATTCTGCTGAAGACAAATTATACGGAGCAGGTAGCGCACTACAAGAGTCGTTTGTAGAAATAGATAAGAAGGATAATTAAAAAAACCGGGGCAACCCGCCAAAATAGTAACAAATAAAAAATACATACATAAGGAAAAAGGTTATGAAAGTTGTACTTGAAAATTTAACAAAAGTATTTCCAAGCAGAAACAAGAAAGCCGGCGAAGAAGTAGTTGCTGTTAATAATTTCACTTTTGAAATTCCAGATGGCAAACTTATCGGTCTTCTTGGACCTTCAGGCTGTGGTAAGTCCACCACTCTTTATATGATTAGTGGTCTTCAAAAGCCTACTTCAGGTAAGATCTTCTTCGGTGAAGACGACATTACCGCCCTCTCACCTGAAAACAGAGGCGTTGGTCTTGTTTTCCAAAACTATGCTCTATACCCACACATGACGGTTAAGCAAAACATCCTCTTCCCCCTACAAAACCTTAAGGGCGAAGACAAGATGAGCAAAGACGACATGTTGAAGAGAGCATACGAAGCCGCTAAACTCGTTCAAATTGACGAACTTATGGAACGTAAGCCAAGCGAACTTTCCGGTGGTCAACAACAACGTGTTGCTATCGCTCGTGCGCTCGTTAAGATGCCCCGCGTTCTTCTCCTTGACGAACCTCTTTCCAACCTTGACGCTCGTTTGAGACTTCAAACTCGTGAAGAAATTAGAAGAATTCAAAGAGAAACCCAAATCACCACCATTTTCGTTACCCACGACCAAGAAGAAGCAATGAGCATTTCTGATATGATCGTAGTTATGAAACTCGGTGTTGTACAACAAATCGGTGCTCCTCAAGACGTATATGATAGCCCTGAAAACCTATTCGTTGCTAAGTTCTTAGGTACTCCTCCTATCAACGTATTTGACGGCGAAGTTCGTGATGGTAAAGTATACATCGGCGAAGATGCAGTTCTTGATGCAGCAGGCGTTCCAAACCAACCCGTTTACGTTGGCATTCGTCCTGAAGGCTTTGAACTTGCTGAAGACGGCGCTCTTAAGTGCGAACTCCGTAGCGTAGAAGTTATGGGCCGTGACGTAAGCATCGTTTCTGCAAATAGTGCTGCTCACACCCCCGTTATCCGTTCTATAATCAATGCAGACAACAAGGTTAACACTGAAAACAAGGAAGTACGCTTTAACCTTAAGGCTCACAAGACCTTTATCTTTGCAAAGGAAAGAGTTTCTTGGGCAATGGGCGATGAAGCAAAAACCCTTTACAAGTTCAATAAGGCAACCCAAACCCTCAATGCGGTATACGAAGGCAAGAAATATGAACTCGGCGCACTTCTAACCAATGAAGACATTGCAAAACTTGAAAAACAAGCAAAACAAAGTCTTTCACCCATCGCTAAGTTCTTCATCAAGCAAGGCAAGAAGATCCTTAATGCCGCTCAAGCAAAGGTTGCTCCTGCAGTTGAATTCGTTCAAAACCTTATCCCCGAAAAACCTGCTCTTACCGGCGAAATTACCTATAAACTCGCTATGGGCAAGAATAAGGAAGGTCAAAACGTTTACTTTGCAGGCGGAGTTGAAGGCAACAAACTATGCGTAACGAGCGATCTTGAAAAGGCTGTTGACCTACACGCTGAAATCGTAACCAGATCCACCGAAACCAAGAACGGCAAGGTAAAGACCGACATTCTCGGCTACAATATGTACTACCTTGACGGAGAAAACAAAGTATATCCCGAAATCACCGTAGAAAACGGCGAAAACCACGAAAAGAGAATCTTTCTATAAGAGGTGAACTATGGTTGATTCTAAACACAAATGGAAAGCATGGCTGTATCTATCCCCTGCACTCGTGTTGCTTGCGGTATTTACAGTCTATCCTATCATTAATACAATAAGGCTTGCATTCTTGGAAGACTACGGTATGATGAAGGCAATTAGTGGTGCTACCTTTGAGTTCGGTTTTGGCAACTTTGAAAAGGTTGTAGAGTATCGTAACTTTATTACTTGCTTGAAGAACACCGTTCTCCTTTGCGTACTTACCGTTCCCGTATCAACTGTACTTGCACTCCTTATTGCGGTTACCCTTAACTCAATTAAGCCTCTTAGAAGAGTGCTACAAACCATCTACTTCCTTCCTTACGTAACCAACTCCATTGCTATCGGTATGGTATTTGCAGCAATGTTCAACATCGTTGGTAACGTATCTGCTGAGCCTCCACTAATTACTACCGCAGGTATTATAAACAACTTCCTCGGCGTATTTGGTATAGAGCCCATCAACTGGATTAACGTTGGTTCAAGTTATTGGGCAAACATTACCGTTCTCGTAATCTATATTGTATGGAACGCACTACCCTTTAAGATTCTCATTCTTCTTGGTGGTCTACAAAGCATCAATAAGCAATATTACGATGCAGCAAAAGTTGACGGCACCTCAAGAGCAAGAACTCTTTGGAAGATTACCGTTCCACTACTCTCTCCCATGATTGCTTACGTTGTTATTACCAGCTTTATGGGTGGATTTAAGGAATACTCCAGCATCGTTGGTATATTCGGCGAAACCATGGGCCCTCCCGGAAACAGAGGTGCAATGCAAACTATGGTAGGCTTTATTTACCAATCACTTGAAGGTCAACACCAAGGTAGAGCAAGTGCCGCTGCACTAATTCTCTTTGCAATCATCATGGCTGTTACCTTAGTCAACTTGCAAGTAAGCAAGAAGAAAGTTCACTATTAGGAGGTGCGTTATGGCAAATGATTCAAAAGTTTTAATGCACGATAGAGATATTGAAAAGACCTCTAAGGCTCAATTGGTTAGCACCATTTTTGGAACCTTCTTTAGATATCTATTCCTTATTATAGTTGCAGTAGTCGTACTCTTCCCATTCTACTGGATGATTATTTCATCTCTTAAGACGCTTGCAGAGTATAGATTAAACGTTCCAACCTTCTGGCCTAAACAAATCGTATGGTACAACTACGTGGAAGCGTTTACCGCAGCCAACCTCGGCACCCTCTTTAAGAATACCGTTATCGTTGGCGTAGTAAGCACCCTACTATCACTTGTTATAACCGTTCTTACCGCGTTCGTATTTGCTCGTCTTGAGTTCAAAGGAAAGAATGCACTCTTTGCAATGCTCCTTGGCACTATGATGATCCCCGGTGAACTCTTCACCATCACCAACTATGAAACGGTATTTAGACTCGGTTGGCTAAACACTTACACCGTACTTATCGTTCCCTTCCTCGTAAGCGTATTCTACGTATATCTTCTCCGTCAAAGTTTTATGCAAATTCCGGATTCCTTGTATCTTGCTGCAAAAGTTGACGGCACAAGCGACTTAAAATACCTTTGGAAGGTTATGATACCACTTGCATTCCCAACCATCATTTCGATAACCATTTTGAAGATGATGGGTGCCTGGAACTCATACATGTGGCCAAATCTCGTTGCAAGAGACGCAGACATGCAACTTATCACCAACGGTCTTAGAAACGCCTTTACCGAAGCATCTTCAGGCGACACTAACTTCCCCGTTCAAATGGCAGCAGTTGCACTTGTTTCAATACCACTATTCATCGTATTCATCTTCTTCAGAAAGTACATTATGAAGGGTGTTTCAAGAAGTGGAACAAAAGGATAATAATTAAAAACAAAAATACACATTCCATAAAGGAGAAAAACAACATGAGAAGAAAACTTTTGTGCGTATTGTTAGTAGTAGTTCTCGTTGCTTCTGCTGTTATGATGCTTGCATGTAACAACAATGGCAAGGGCGATGCTAACTTCGTAGTACCAGAAGGTGGATATGACGGTAGCGCAGTTACCATCAAGTTCTACCACACCATGGGTCAAAATCTTCGTGACGTTCTTGATCTTTACATTCCTGAATTCAACAAGATTTACCCCAACATCACCGTTCAACACGAACAAGTTGGTTCATACGATGACGTTAGAACCCAAATCAGCACCGAGATTAACGTAGGCGCTCAACCTAACATCGCTTACTGCTATCCAGACCACGTTGCTCTTTACAACGTTGCAGGTGCAGTTGTTCAACTTGACAACCTTATTGACAGCACTGAAGAAGGCATCGGTCTAAGCGAAGAACAAAAGAACGACTTCATCCAAGGTTACTATAACGAAGGTAAGCAATTCGGTGATGAATTTATGTACTCAATGCCCTTCAGTAAGTCAACCGAAGTTCTTTACTACAACAAGACCTTCTTTGACAAGCACAACCTCACCCTCCCCAAGACCTGGGCTGAAATGGAAGCTCTTTGTGCAACCATTAAGCAACTTGATCCCACCTGCATTCCTCTCGGATACGACTCTGAAGCAAACTGGTTCATCACCATGTGTGAACAATACGGCTCACCTTACACCAGTGCAACCGGTGACCACTTCCTCTTTAACAACGACACCAACAAGTCTTTCGTAAAGATGTTCCGTGAATGGCACAAGAAGGGTTACGTAACCACCCAAGAAATCTACGGCGCATATACTTCAGGTCTATTTGTAGCACAAGAAGGAACCAAGAGCTATATGTCAATCGGTTCTTCTGCAGGTGCAACTCACCAACGTCCTGCAAAGGTTGACGGTGCATACCCCTTTGAAGTAGGCATCACCACCATTCCTCAAGTTGATGCAAATAACCCCAAAGTTATTTCTCAAGGACCAAGCGTATGTATCTTCGGTAAGGAAAATCCCCAAGAAGTTATCGCAAGCTGGCTCTTCGTTAAGTTCCTAACCACCAGTGTTGATTTCCAAGCTGAATTCTCAATGGCATCAGGTTACGTTCCAGTTCTTAAGTCAGTTGCTCAAAACCCCGGCTATGCTGCACACATCAATGCTGCAGACGGCGGTGACCACATTGCTGCACTTTCTGCAAAGGTTTGCTTACAACAAGAAGCTGCATACTACACCAGCCCTGCTTTCAACGGCTCCTCTAAGGCTCGTGACGAAGTTGGTGCTCTTATGGAAAAATGCCTAACCGGCGAAACCAACGACGTTAACGCTTTCATTAACGATGCTTTCGCAGCAGCAGTTGAAGAATGTGAATACAACAGCTAATTAAAACAAATCAAACCCCTATCTCTTATTAATATAAGGATATATTTATGAAAAAATTTATTAAAATATTTTCAATATTAATGATAGTTTGTCTAACCCTCGTTTGTGTCGTTGCTTGTAATGACACAAACGACGGCAACGACGATGATGGTAATAACCACGTTCACGTTGATTACGTATCGGAGCTTAAACTCGACATGACTTCATCAACGGCAAAGGAAGTTGTTACCGTAAAAAACCACGTTGACGGCGATACCGTTCACTTCGACGTTCCCACTTCCGTTATGCCTAACGGCATCTTGAAGGGCAGGTTCCTTGCAGTTAACACTCCAGAATCAACCGGCAAGATTGAAGATTACGGTCACACCGCATCAAGATTTACCAAAGCAGCTCTTAAAGATGCTCATTCCATACTCATTGAATCTGATACCGCAACATGGGATGCAGACTCAACGGGTGAAAGATATCTTGTTTGGGTATGGTACAAAAAGACTGCAAGCGACGAATATCGCAACCTAAACATTGAAATTCTTCAAAACGGACTTGCAGTTGCTTCCAACAGTGGTAATAATCGTTACGGCACTATCGCTATGAACGCTCTTAACCAAGCAAAAATAGAAAAACTTGCAGTACACTCTGGAATTGCAGACCCCGAGGTTTACAAGGGTGAAGCTGTTCCTTTGACTATCAGAGAGCTTCGTACCAACATTAACGACTACAACGGCATTAAAGTTGCTGTTGAAGGCGTAGTTGCATACGACAACGACAACACCGTTTTCGTTGAAGCATACGACGAAGAAACCGACACCTATTACGGCATTTCCGTATACTACGGATTCAGCCTTAGTGGTACCGGTATGAAAATTCTTTCTATTGGCAACAAGGTAAGAGTTGTGGGCGTAGTTCAATACTATGAAACCGGTGGCACTTGGCAAATAAGCGACGTTCAATATCGTGAATTCAAGCCAGACGACCCCAACAACCTACAGCTCATTAGCGAAGGAAACGAAGCGGGCTATACCTTAGTGGATGCTAACACCTTCGTTAACGGCACAATAACCATTGAAACCGATACAGAAGATGAAATCATAACCAAAACGTTTGACGTTGCAGAGCTTATGCTTTCCTCATCAATCTCTATGGAAAACCTAACCATCACCAGCATTTACACCACTAATAACGGCGGAAGTAGTGATGGCGCAATGACCTTTACCTGCACCAGCAATGGTGTTACCGTTAAGGTTCGTACCGAACGCATTAAAGACGAAAACGGCGATCTTCTTACCGCTGACGATTTTAGAGGAAAGACTATTAACGTTAAAGGCGTAGTTGATTACTTCAGTGGCGAATATCAAATTAAAGTTTTCAATGCAAAGTATATTACTATCGTTGAGTAATCAACGTGTAATAAAGTAACCCTATAGTCAATAAAAAACAAAAAAACAAAAATCATTCCAAGGAGGAATCACACCATGAAAAAACTTATCGTATGTGTTTCCGTACTCCTTATCTGCGTGACCGCTATCTGTGCTTTCGTTGCTTGTAACGAAAGAGAACCCGATTTAACCGGTCTTAATGCAGCTAAAGAATATTTGTTCTCTCTCTATAGAGATGCAAAAGCGGAAACTCCAACCGATTTCACTCGTGCTTCTGCCCTCCGTAACGAAAATGGCACCTATACCGTAACTTGGACTGCAACCGTTACTGAAGGTCCCCAAACCGTTACTGTAGTTGACAATGGCGATGGAACCGTTACCATCAACGTTCAAGAAGTTGATGAAAACGTAAACGTAGACACTCTCTACACCCTTACCGCTGTTATCACTGACGAGGCAGGCAACACCGAAACTTTGACTTACAATTACAAAATTCCAAAGTTCAAAGTAGCTACCTTTGCTGAATATCTTGCAGCAGAAAATGGCACCGTTCTCGTTATGGATGGTATCGTAACCGGTATCCTTCCCAAGGGCAACGGCGCAACTAACGACGGTTATTACGTAAACACTCTTGATGGTGGCGGTATCTACGTATACGGCACCAGCGGTGCAGACCTTCAAGTTGGTCAAACCGTAAGAATCACCGGTGAAAAGGATCTTTACAATGGTACCCACGAACTCAAGAATTCAACTCACACCATTACCAATTCTGCAATCACCACTGTAACCCCTGTTGATTATACTGCACTTTACACCAATGCTGCAGACCTTAAGGATAAGACTCTTAATGAAAAGCAAGCTCTTCTTGTTACCATTAAAGGCGTTACCGTAGGTACTCCTGGTGACAA
>JAZQVF010000195.1:0-22683 GCA_045631675.1 Candidatus Stercoripulliclostridium sp. | reverse complement strand
GCAGATGAAATGCTTGAAAAGACCAAGAAGGGTGGACTACAACCCCGTACTGCTCACAGTCTTAACCCCGTACCATTCATCGTTTACGGCGTAGATGCAGAAATCGCTGAAAACGAAAATATGGGACTTGCAAACGTGGCGGGTACCGTAGCAAAATTGATGGGCTACGAAGCACCTGCAAGTTGGGAAGCATCAATTATTAAGTAATCCTATTCAAAAAATTGTAAGGGTAGCCAATTGGCTACCCTTACGATTTTAGGAGTAAAAATGAAAAACAAAATATTTATCGTTTTGGTAACGTTACTTCTCGTTGCCTTACTTTCCATTTCTATCGTTGCTTGTAATGATACTCAATCAACAAATCCTCCTGCTGACAATGAGGGAGTGGATAATGCACCCCCATCAACGGAAGATGAGCCAGTGTTAGATGAAGTACAATTGTTTATTACAAGTGAAACTTTTGAAATTAACGGAAACGAAATGTACCTTATAAACGGTGTGAACAATAGTGTGAATTCCTTTGACTTTAACGGGCATTTCACCTATGACAATAGGGCAACTCTTAGCATTACTTCCATAGGAAGTAAAATGAATGGGAAAATTGCTACATTAAATGAAGGGCTTAACACATTCACCGTAACTCTTAGTTATGCTGAAAGAAGTGAAAGTTGGACGGCTACTATATATCGTACACCAAATCACACCGTCACTTTCAAGGTTTTAGACACGGTAGTTGAAACGCAAGAAGTAGTTGAAGAAGGCTATGCAGTAGCGCCAAGCGACTTTCCCATTCCTGATGGTTATGAATGGAATGGCGAATGGGGGTACACTCTTTCAAGTTATCCTATTACGGAAGACGTAACTTTCCACGCAACGCTCAAAAAGGTTGACTATCTAATAAATTATAGAGACGTAAACGTATCAAGCGATTGGGAATGGAAGTTTAATTTTGATAGCGAAGATATACTTTTGCCTATTCCTGAAGACGTTGATTATGCAAACTTTAGCCACTGGGAAGACCAAGACGGTCAAATAATAACCAAAATTCCAACGGGAACGTTCAAGGACGTAACGGTATTTGCGAAATGGGATTATTGGACTTTTAATATTAACCTAAACTTTTTTGGAGCAAGCCTATATTATTGGGATTTTGAATTACAAGAAAACGTAGAACTTCAAAATAGTTATACTTTTGTAGCAAAATATAATGGTGAAGAAGAATTTGTACCTACTCCTAATGGACAACAACCTGGAATAGGGGTACAGTACTCATTTAACGGGTGGGCTCTTGATTCCTACAATGGCACTATAATTAAGTCAACAAATGCCGATGGCAGTTTGAACGCATTAATTCCAAAAGAATATTTACCTAAGGAAAACGGTGGAAGTCTAAACCTTTACGCAACCTATCAATATAATTATAACGACTTATCGTTTAGCGATTATATGGGTGGAATTGCTTATTCCGTTGACTTATACGATGCTCACGATTTCAGTTGTCGTGAAGTTATGGCATCTAACACTGCAGGCACTGCTCTTTACGTAAAAGAGAAGAAGGAAGCAGGCGATGAGATATGGGACGTTATAATTCCAAGCACCTATAACGGCAAAAGCGTATACGTTTTAGATGGCGCGTTCAACGGTATAAAATCGGGCGCAATCGTTACTTCAATAACCATAAATGAAGGAATTGCAGGAATAGGAATTAATACATTTAGGGAACTAAGCAAGTTGAATAAGGTAACCATAAACGGGGATTATACCATTCCTTATGGTGCATTTGGAAACTTGGTTGAATTGAAAGAATTGACCCTAAACGGAGTAAAGCGCATTGAAGATTATGCTTTTGAAAACGTAACGAGCATTGAAAAAATTGAAATTAGCAATAGCCTTAATTACGTTGCTCCTACTGCATTAAACGGACTTAACTCTGCAACGGTAATGAACGATTACACCTTGAACGACGTAATCTATTACGGCAATGAAAGCAATAATTATCTTATTCTTGCAGACGGACTAAGTTATGCTTCAAGTAGTATCACTATACCCGATAGCACTAAGATTATTTTGAGTGGTGCTTTCAAATATAATGAAAATCTTGAAGAAGTACTTTTTGGTAGCACAAGCAAACTTAAACAAATCGGTAAGGAAAGTTTCCTTAATAATTCGTTACGCACGGCAAGTATCCCCGAGAGTGTGGAATACGTAGGCTTAAAGGCATTCTTTGTAGATGCTCTCACTTGTTTAGAAAAGCGTGAAAACGGAGTTTACTACCTTGACAAATGGATAATGAAGGCTCATACGATTACTGCAAACGGCTACGAAGGGGTAAGCGGAAGTATCACCTTAGATAGCGACACGCGTGGTATGATGATAGGTGCGCTTGAATATCTTGGAGAGGTTTCCGCATTCAATATTGCTCAAAGTAACGAAATATTTATGACGGAGTCAGGAATACTCTACAACAAATCACAAGACGTCATCGTTCGTTATCCTACTAAAGAAGAAAGTGCATTTTCAATGGCGTCTACCGTTAAGAAGATTGCACCGTACGCTTTCTACGGCTCTAAGATTAGCACCTTGTTTGGATTTGGCAACGTTCAAAAGATAGGAGAAAATGCCTTTGCAGGATGTAAGTATCTTATTCAAGATGATTTAAGTAGTGCAAATAGTTTGAAGATTATAGAGGACTTTGCATACTCCGGTTGTGATAGATATAGAAGGGTAGTTATTAATGCATGCGTTGAAAGGGTAAGTGATTATGCGTTCTATACCGAAACTTTTATCCCTTATAGAGAACTCTACAACCTTTCTAATATTTCAAACGACAAGTTCGTTGGTCTCTTTAGCGATATTTACAACGACTTAAGCGTAAATGGGAAAATCACTATTGACAATGCAACATGGGTGTTTGTCAAAGAGATTGAGGAAAGTGGCTATACCTTACTTGATTACTATGGTCAAGAAAAGGAAATTACCATTCCAAGCCAATATTCAAAAATTGGCGCAGGTGCTTTAGCGTATAGAAATCTTAAGAAGGTTATCCTTTCAGATAGCATCAAGACTATTGGCGAGTATGCGTTTAGTAACGCTCAAAATCTACAATCCGTAGTTTTAGGTGAAGGCTTAATTACTATTTCAAACAATGCCTTTGAAGGTTGCACAGGTCTTAGTGAGGTAATTCAAATTAATGCTTTGAGCATAGAAACGATAGGACACTATGCTTTCTATGAATGTAGCAGTTTGGATACCTTTAATATTCAAAATTCGGTAACCAGAATAGGGGCTAACGCATTTGATTCTAATATTAACGTAGCCTTTGCATCAACTGAAGGTTGGAGAGTCGCAAACGATATTTTTGAATGGAATACTCGTACCGGTGGAACGGAAAAAGACATATACGAGCATTTTAGCAACACGTCGGGCATAACGGACAGGGACCGTATGTGGTTTAAAACACTCTAATTTAAAACGATCGTTTTTCAAAGGGGGCGACTAAGGTCGCTCCTTTTTAATGGTTTTTTAACTTTTATTTTTACCTTTCTTTATTGACACGCGCGTATATGTGCGCTATAATTAATATATCTTTTTATATGACGAGGATTTGGGATGTTCAAACTTTTCCGCAATTTAAAACCAATGGCATGGATGGTAGCACTTATCATCGTTCTTGTCACGGGGCAAGCGGTTGCTGAACTTTACCTACCCGAAAAAATGTCAGAAATCATTGACGATGGTATCTACATTGATTACGAACCCCTTTACGAGCATCTTGAAATGGATAAGCCTTCAAGCCTTTCTTCCGTTGACTCAGAAAAGACGCTCAAGGGCTATGATGAAGACACCATACCCGTTTTTGAGATGGTGGAAGGTTTCTCTACCTTTGATTTAGCAAAGGCTATTGAAGAAGAGGACGGCAACACCATCATCAAGTTTGTTTTCCGCGACATTCCGGTAAAGGACAGTAAGCAACTCTTTGACGATATTATGACGCCTTTCCTTGAAGGCTTAGAGCCTTACCAAGAAAAAGCATTTGAATGGCGCGATGCCAACATTTCTGAAACGGAATGGGATAGTTGGGAGCCTGATTTTTGGGATAGTTATTATACCGCTGAAGATAGGGCAAGGATTGCAGAAGTAGTCAACGCACTACTCGTTTTTGACGTTCAAGACAACTATCAAGCATCAAATACCAATCCTTCATCAATAAAGATAACCGGCTCAAACGACGACATTACCGTTAATAGCCTACTTAACCAAGACCCTCGCGTTGAAGAAGACGCAATGGAAAATGAGTCTAACCGTAAAATACTCACCGCTTGTATTTCAAAGATGAAACATTCCGAATACGGCAACCTTATGCCCATTCCCGTAGATAGAAATGGTAATAGGCTTGCAACCGATGAGTTTGGTAGGGCGCTTGAAAAGGATAAACTTATCTATATCTACTCTAATGCAGACGGTGAAGAAGTTGCAGATATTAAAGATTCCTACACTAAACGCGCAGACCCAATGCCAGACTATGAAGTAATCATTTGTAACAACGTTTTGGGATATGCTTACAAGTATCAAGGACCAAAGTGGGTGGAAACCTACCGTGGTATCACTGACGACGACGCCCAAGACCTTGCATCAAAGTATAATGCAGAAATCTTAATAGACGCACTAATTACTTCCAATAAACATTACGACAAATTTACCGCAGAAGAAATTGCAAGCATTACCGATGACGTTAATCGTATGTGCAAAGCATATACTGAGTCAGACGACCATATTTTACTTGCAAATCTTTTAAGTTTGAACAACAAAAAGCCTGCAAGAATAATAAAAGAACTTTCTAAATACTTTGAATCTGAAAGAAACGAAGAAGGTTTAATCGTTTCAAAGACACCATTAAAAGACAACGCAACATTTGTTACTAAGTGGAAACAATTTTGGATTAAGATAGGTAACTACCTAACTCTTAGTGCAACCGGTACCAATAAGCAAGCCTTTGAAGAAGGCGAACTTGAAAGTTTCTCTATCGCACTCGTAGAATTCAAGACCTATAAGGATATGATGCTACCCGATGGACAAACCACTCAAACGGATGATATGACTTTCATACTCACTCGTGGTGGTATAATGCTCCTTCTAACCGTAGCAGCGTGTGCTTGTGCGATTTTTGCAGCATTCCTAAGTGCAAGACTTGCATCTGAGTTCAGTGCAATCATAAGAAGTAAGGTATTCGGCAAGGTTGAAACCTTCTCGCTAATAGAATTTGACAAATACTCCACTTCAAGTTTGTTGACTCGTTCTACTAACGACGTAAACCAAATTCAACAAGTATTCTTGCTCATTCTTCGTACGGGACTTATTGCTCCTATCACCTTGATAGGTGGTTTTATAATGGCAGCAGAAAAGTCCTTAAAGATGACCTCAGTACTTCTTTACGACATACCGATTCTCGTTATCGCTTCAGTTATGGCAGCAAAGGTCGTTTATCCTTTGTTCCAAGTTATTCAAAAGAAGGTTGATAAACTTACCCTTATTACTCGTGAAGGTTTAACGGGTATTCGCGTAGTACGTGCATTTAATAAGCAAGAAACCGAAAACGTACGTTTTAACGAAGTTAACCAAAGTCTTACAAAGACTGCTATTGCAGTTAACCGTTGGTGTGCCGTTCTTGCTCCACTAATCGCAGTAGTTATGAACTGCTCAATGGTTGGCGTAGTATGGATAGCATCAAAGCAAATCGCCTTTAACGAAGATATAGACGTAGGTGATATGATGGCCGTTATTCAATATATGACTCAAATAATGATGGCTCTCGTTATGCTTGCTACCGTATTCGTAATGTTCCCACGCGCAACGGCATCTGCCCTTCGTATTAACGAAATACTTGCAACCGAGCCCGTGCTTAAAGACCCTGAAGAGCCTAATAGCAACTATAATTCAGTAGGTTCAGTTAAGTTTGAAAACGTAAACTTCAAGTATTCTGACGAGGCTGAAAATTACATATTGTCGGGAATTGATTTCCATGCAGAAAAGGGTAAGGTTACCGCGATAGTAGGTGGTACTGGTAGTGGTAAGAGTTCGGTTATAAACCTTATTCCACGTTTCTACGACGTTACTGAAGGCAGAGTGCTTGTAGACGGTGTAGACGTAAGGGAAATCAACCAAGATGAACTTCGTTTAAAGATAGGCTTTATACCACAACGTAGCGTACTATTCAGTGGTACCATTCGTGAAAACCTTATGTATGGTAAGGAAAATGCAACCGATGAAGATTGTTGGGAAGCCCTTGAAATTGCTCAATCTGCTACCTTCGTAAGGGAAAAGGAAGGTCAACTTGATGCAAGAGTAGAGCAAGGTGGCGGTAACTTCTCAGGTGGACAAAAGCAACGTCTTGCTATAGCAAGAGCAATCATTCGTAAGCCTGAAATTTTGGTGTTTGACGACTCTTTCTCAGCACTTGACTTCCGTACTGACAAGAATTTACGTACGGCACTAAAGAAGATAACGCAAAACTCAGCAACCATAATCGTTGCTCAACGTATCGGTACCATTATGGATGCAGACAATATCATCGTTCTTGATGCAGGTAAGATAGTAGGACAAGGTAAACACGAATACCTTATCCGTAACTGCGACGTATATCGTGATATTGCACTTTCACAAATGAGCGAGGAGGAACTTGGACTATGAGTGAAATCGAAAAAGTAACCTCCAATCAACCACAACAACAAGGCCTTGATTTAGGTCGTGCACTTGGTGTGGGCGGTCCGGAAATTAAAGAAGTAGATAAGGCGGAAAACTTTAAAGGAACCGTTGTTCGCCTCGTAAAATACCTAAAACCACAATATCCTATGCTTATTGCAATGATACTCATTGCAGCAATAGGCGCTTGGTTTGCAATTTGGGTACCTGACATTATGAAGAAAGTAACGAATGCTCTCGTTGATAGTATTCAATACTTCACCGATATCACCCCTGATGGTACCAACCAACTTAATACCTATATAGCACCCGTACTTTGGACTTGTGCCGTTCTTTACGTACTTAACGCGCTATTCCAATTTACCTCAGGACTAATTGCAGCCTCAATGAGCCAAAGAGTAGTAAGACGTATGCGTACCGACGTTAAGATTAAACTTGACAAAGTACCACTTTCTTATTTTGATGCTACTCCTTTAGGCGACGTACTTTCTCGTTTTACCATTGATATTGAAATGATATCTTTAACCCTACAAGATAGCATTAACCAAATTATAACCGGTGTAATGACCGTTATAGGCGTATTTATAATGATGGTAAGAATAGACTGGTTGCTTGCAATTATTGCACTTGTAAGTTTACCCGTACTACTCGTTGTATCAAGCGCAATCGTAAAGCGCTCGCAAGTAGAGTTTGCACGTCAACAAAAGAGAATAGGTCAGTTAAACGGTCACATTGAAGAAATGTATAACGGTCACCGTGTAATTAAGTTATACGGACACGAAGAAGAAAGTATTTATACCTATGAAGAAATCAACAAGGAATTAAAGAAGGCAACGAGAAAATCCCAATTCCTTGCAGGTATCATTCTTCCATCAATTAAGTTTATTGACAACTTAGTATACGTAGGCATTTGCGTAGGCGGTGGTATAAGAGCAGGTAGTGGACTCGTTACGATAGGTGACATTCAAGCATTACTTTCTTACACGCGTCAGTTTGCACAACCTATTGAAAACATTTCTAATATAGCAAACACCATTCAATCTTCAATTGCAGCAGCAGAGCGCGTATTCCAAGTGTTTGACCTTGAAGAAATGACTGCTGAAGGGGAAAGAAGAATTTCCGTTGAAGACTGCGTAGGAAACGTTGACATTGAACACGTAGCATTCAGTTACGTAAAGGATAAGCCACTAATTACCGATCTAAGTTTACACGTCAACGCAGGCGATAGCATTGCTATCGTAGGACCTACGGGCGCAGGTAAAACCACTCTCGTAAACCTACTAATGCGTTTCTACGACATTGACAAAGGTAGAATTTTAATTGATGGCGTAGACATTACGGAATATAGCCGTAACGATCTAAGAAGTCTTTATGGAATGGTTCTACAAGATACTTGGCTATTCAATGGAACGGTTGCCGAAAATATTGCATATGGTAACCCCAATGCAACGAGAGAAGAAATTGTTGCAGCAGCAAAAGAAGCCTATGCAGACCAATTCATTCAAACGATGGAACACGGCTACGACACCGTACTAAAAGAAGATGCAGCCAACATTTCAGCGGGTCAAAAGCAACTTCTAACGATTGCAAGAGCAATACTTAAAAAGCCAAGAATTATCATATTGGACGAAGCAACGTCATCCGTTGACACTCGTACTGAAAAGTATATTCAAAGTGCAATGCTTGCAATGACTGAAGGTAAGACCAACTTTGTTATTGCACACCGTTTGTCAACCATAAAACACGCTCAAGTAATTCTCGTTATGAATCACGGTGACGTAGTAGAGCAAGGTAACCACGAAACCCTAATGGCAAAGAAGGGCTTCTACTATGAGTTATATAACTCACAATTTGCAGGCGTGAACGACGACAACAAAGACGATGACACTGCAAGCGCAAGATTTATACAATCGTAATTGAAATTAGGGTACGCACGCCGTACCCTAATTTTGTATGATAATTGGTAATTTATTAACAATAGTTAATTGCTATTTGTTCAACTATTATGATATAATCAAGAAAGATAAAATCTCGGAGGAATTTATGCCCACTTTTTTCAATGAAGTTTTTGAAGACGCATCACCTGTTGCACCCCTTGGACTACTCGTTTTAGATGGTGCCAAGGATCTCGGTAAAAAAATTGACGACTATCTCGTAGAATGGTATAATCAAGACGTGGGTAATAAAAACCCAAAATTTAAGAAAAAATCATTTATAATTGATTCTGTTTGCCCTCGTTTCACTTCTGGTGATGGTAAAGGTATGATTAACGAATCCGTTCGTGGCGATGATATCTATATCATTTGTGACGTAGGCAATTTTAACTGCACCTATACGTTGTTTGGTCAAACCAACCATATGTCCCCGGACGACCACTATGCAGACCTTAAGCGCGTTATTGCTGCTTGTGGTGGTAAGACTGAAAGAATTACCGTCGTTATGCCAATGCTTTATGGTGGCAGACAACACAGAAGAAATGGTAGAGAATCTCTTGACGGCGCACAAATGTTACAAGAACTCTACTCAATGGGTGTAAAAGATATCATCACCTTTGACGCACACGATCCTCGTATCCAAAACGCAGTGCCACTAATGGGTTTTGATAACTTCTTCCCCACTTACCAAATCATGAAGGCACTTCTTGCAAATTTCCCCACCATTAATCTTGATAAGGATCATTTTATGATCGTATCTCCCGACGAAGGCGCAATGGCAAGAAACGTATATTATGCATCAGTTCTCGGCGTAGACCTTGGTATGTTCTATAAGAGACGTGACTATACTAAGGTTGTAAACGGTAAGAATCCCATCGTTGCACACGAATATATCGGTGTAGACGTTAAGGGTATGGATATTCTTGTTGCCGATGACATTATTGCAACCGGCGACTCAGTTATCCGTTTATGTAAAGAATTAAAGGAAAAGGGTTGTGGAAAAATCTTCCTTACCGCTACCTACGGTCTATTTACTGAAGGTTTCAAGAAGTTTGATGAAGCATACGAACAAGGACTTTTCACTGCAGTTCTTTCTACCAACCTTACCTATAACCGTCCCGAACTACTTGCAAAGCCTTGGTACGTAGGCGCAGACCTTTCCAAGTTTATTGCATACATAATTTCATCTTGCAATCAAAACAAGTCAGTAACTCCTTTAATGAGTTCAGCAGACAGAATTCACGAGTTACTCGGAAAATAGTATATGGATGGCAAACTAACGATAACCACTTCAAAAAACGAAATATTTTTCCATACTGCTTGCAAATATAATTATACTAAAAGTGGTACGGCGCAAATAAGTTTCGTATACGAAAGCGATTTTCGTAAATATAATATAATAATTGGTCTTAACGAAGACAAACTAAGTTTATCCATCACCACTCTTGACGAGGGTGAACAGGAAAGCACCTTTAACGTAATGACTCTCTCTCACGGTGGTGCCATTAGGCATACCACCGTGGAACTTGAGTATTGGAAGTTTAATTTTTCTTCAGAAGATGCTTCCGTTGATTACTGCGTGGACTATGCAAACCTTATTTTACCTTGCTCATATTTAAATTTATCCAAAAATCCACGCCCAACAGTAATGAAGATTTCGTGCAAAATTGCACCACAAAATAAGGAGTAAATATGAAAATTGAATGGTTAGGACATAGTTCTTTCCGCCTCACCGAAAGTACCGGCACCACCGTTGTAACCGATCCTTACGAAGAAGATAGAGTAGGGGTAAAATTCCCTGACGTTACTTCTGAAGTAGTTACGGTTAGCCACGACCACTTTGACCATAACTGTGTCAGTGCAGTAAAAGGGGTAACAACCGTAATTGATAGCACCGGATTCGTTGATTTAGACGGTGTAGAAATCTATGGATTTAAGAGTTATCACGATGAAAAGAAGGGTGCGCTTAGAGGCAAGAATATCGTATTCCGTTATAGAATGGACGGCGTGGAAATTTGCCACTTAGGCGACATAGGCGAGCCACTTAGCCCAATGCTTGCAGAACTTATTGGTTCTATCAACGTTTTGCTTATCCCAGTAGGTGGAAAATACACCATTGATGCAGAACTTGCAAAGGAATACGTTGATCTTCTTATGCCCGACGTCGTAATTCCAATGCACTATATGTGCGAGGGATACCACACTCATTTTGATGATTTAGATAATTTCTTAGACCTATTCCCCAAAAAAGATATAGAGTTTGCAGAAAGCACTGAACTTGAATTTGATAGAACTGATTTTGATGGTGAACGCACCAGAGTTATCGTACCAATTAAAGTAGATTAATTTTAATTTTTTACAAAAATACCAAATCACCCTATATAGATATATAGGGTGGTTAATGGTTTTCAGTATAGGAGATATTTATGAAAAAAATTTATACTCAGGCTGAATTAGAGGCATATAACGTGTTTACTTTGCGTGATATTGCAAGGGAATGCGGTCATCCTAGCGCTACTAACAAACACAAAGGAACTCTCGTTGAGTTCATTATGAAGGCAATGTTAGAACCCGAAAAGGTGGAAGTTGTGGATTCCAACGACCCACCCAAAAAGCGTCGTGGCCGTCCCCCAAAGAATAATTCTACCGTCCGTAGTCAGGAAGCGGAAAGGGCTTTAGAGAAAGAAAAGGCTGAACTTGAAGCAAAAGTTGTTAACTCTGAGGATGGTGCTGAAAAGGAAACGCCAACACAAGTAGAGCCTAAGGTAGAAAAGAAAGAAGATCCTAAAAAGGATAAAAAGGATAAAAAAGAAAAGGAAGAAGAAACTCTCAATTACGATGAAATGGAAGTAAGAGAGGGCGTTCTTGAAATATGCCCTGATGGTTACGGATTCCTTCGTGCAATGAACTACGAGCAAGGCGACAAAGATGCTTATATTTCTGCTCAAAAACTTCGTAAGTCAGGTTTAAGAAAGGGCGATTTAGTTAAAGCATACTGCAAGTCTATTACCGAAAATAGACCAATGGGTGTACAAGAAATAATATCAGTAAACGAAGATAAACCCGAAACTGCGTTTACTCGCCCCACGTTTGAAAGCCTTATTCCTATTCATCCTAACAAGCGCTTTAAGTTGGAGCATGAAGGCAGTAAATCTGACTTTGCGATAAGAGCAATTGATCTCGTTGCACCAATTGGTAAAGGTCAACGTGCAATGATCGTTAGCCCACCTAAAGCAGGTAAGACCACTCTTCTTAAAAAGGTTGCTTACTCTATTGCGAAGAATCACCCAGATGCACACTTAATGGTGCTTTTGGTAGATGAACGCCCCGAAGAGGTTACCGAAATGAAGCGTTTTGTAAAAGGCGAAGTAATCTCAAGCACCTTTGATGAACTACCCGAACACCATACTAAAGCATCTGAACTTGTTTTAGAAAGAGCAAAGCGACTTGTTGAACTTGGCAAGGACGTGGTTATTCTAATGGACTCTATAACCCGTTTAACTCGTGCTTACAACCTTTGCATACAACCCACCGGCAAGACCTTGTCAGGTGGTATTGACCCCGGTTCACTTTACCTTCCTAAGAAATTCTTTGGTGCTGCACGTAACATTGAAAACGGTGGCTCACTTACTATCATTGCAACTGCACTCGTTGACACGGGCTCTCGTATGGACGACGTTATTTATGAAGAGTTTAAAGGCACGGGCAATATGGAAATACACCTTGATAGAAGACTTTCAGAAAAGCGTATATTCCCCGCAATAGACCTTGCAAAGAGTGGTACGAGAAGGGAAGAATTGCTACTTTCACAAGAAGAATTACTTGCAATCTACGCAATGCGCCGTATGCTTTCAAAAGATGAAAGTCAAGAAGCAACTGAAAACCTTATTGCAATGATGATGAAAACTTCTTCAAACAAAGAATTCGTTGATGCACTCAACGCAAGACTATTAAAACTTCAAAAGGACGGGTTTAATTTGGCAAAATAATCCAAAAACCACTCCAACCACGTTAAAACAAAAATCCCGTTAGGGTGCGGTAGGTTAACTACGGCAACTCTTCGGGGTTTTTTATTTTATAAAAATGCATTTTACTTGTAAAATGCAATCAGGGGTAGTATACTATTATTACTAAGATTATGGAGAAAAATTATGTCCACAAAAGAAATTAGTAAAGGTAAAGTTTATCAATTTTTCCTTTGTGACGTTGCAAAGGGACTTTTCAATGGTATGATAGGTAACTATCTTCTTTACTTTTATCAACCCACCGTACAAAGCGGTATTACGGTATTATTACCAAGTAACAAAATTTTAGGTTTTATAACCATAATGGCCCTTCTTACGGGAATTAGCAAGGTAGTTGATGCAGTTTCCGACCCATTAGTTGCAAACTTTAGTGATAAGTTGAATAGCAAATATGGTAGAAGAATGTCTTTGATGCGTATTGCAGCGATACCTTATGCAGTTTCCGTATTAATGATATTCCTTGCACCATTTACTGCAGGTAGTGCTTTGAATGCAGTATGGGTTGGTATATGGCTTGTAATTTACTATACTGCTTATACCTTCTATTTCATTCCACAAAGAGCGTTAATTCCCGAAATCATTCCCGATGCAAAAAAGAGAGTAGGTTACTTTGCAGTATCTACCGCACTCTTTATGGGCTCAAGTGCAGTTATGTATGCAACTACGTTATTCGTAAGTCTCTTTAAGAATGCAGGCTTTGATGCAATTACTTCGTGGCGATTGGTATTCACCATTTTTGCAGTGGTGGGCGTTGGATGTTTATGTGCAAGCGCATTTGCATTTAAAGAAAACGAGTACGTTGCAAAACACGCTACTTCGCAAGATAGTATTTGGAAGAATTTCGGTACCGTGCTCAAAAACAAGAATTTCGTAATTTTCACGGTAGGCGACCTTGCAAGTTATATTTCAATGGCATTCTTCCAAACTGCGATGCTTTACTACGTAACGGTACTTTTAGGAATAAAAGAAAGCCAATCGTTTATCGTTATGGCAGTTGCTATTGGTGTAGCAATAGGTTGTTTCCCACTTCTTGTTAAGATTAGCAAGAAATACAACAAAAAGTTACCCCTTTTAATAGGTAGTTATATCTTTGCAGTGGTATTTGCATTGATTTTCTTTGGCGACAAGATTTCAGGCTTATTCCCAGGTTACGAATTAGTCGTAGGAATAATTATGGGTTTAACGGTAGCATTCCCCTTTGCAGCAATTAACGTGCTACCACAATCTATCGTTTCCGACATTATTCAAGAAGATAGTTTGGTAAGTGGCATCAACCGTGAAGGTATTTTCTCAGCAGTAAAGACTTTCATTGAAAAGATAGCGTATGCCGTTGCAATGGTAATAGTATCAAGCGTGCTTGCAATAGGAGCAAACGCAGGGGAAGAAGTTGGTCTATTAGGCGTTAAATTGACAGGTATATTTGCTTGTGTGTTTACCGTAATATCCATAGTATTCTTCAATTTATACGATGACAAAAAGGTTAACGAAAACATTGAGCGCATCAAGGCTGAAAGAGCATCTATTACTGAAAGTGTTGAAGTAGAGGAGAATAAATAATGCTTGAAATTATAATCCCATCTGCTATAGGTGGAATAATTTTGCTATTTCTTTGTTACCTTGTGTTAGTTGCGTTGTACGCTCCACGCAAAAAAGAAACTAAAGATGCTCCACGCAAAGGTGCAACTGAAGAAAAAACGCAAGAATACGTGGAAAGACTTTCCAAGATGATTGCGCTTAGGACGGTATACGACGACCAACTAACAAACAAAATGGAATATGAAAAATTCTATGAATTTTTAACAACAGAATTTCCAACTCTTAGAGAAAAGGGAATATTGCATCGCTTTGAAAACAGTTTTCTTTATGAAGTCAAAGGAAAGAGCGACGTTAACGTCCTTCTTATGTCTCACCACGACGTAGTAGGGGAAGAAGGAAAGTGGGAAACGCCTGCATTTGAGCCTACCATCAAAGATGGTGCTTTGTATGGTAGAGGCACCATAGACACCAAAACTCCCTTGTTTAGCGAATTGCAAGCCGTGGAAGAATTGCTAAAAGAAGGCTTTGAATTCCCCGTTAACGTCTTCATAGCATCTTCGGGCAATGAAGAATGTTGTGGAAACGGAATGCCCAACGCGCTCAAATATTTCCAAGAGCAAGGTCTTCGTTTTGACGTTGTTTTAGACGAAGGCGGAGCCATCGTAGAAAAGATGATGCCGGGAGTTAAGGAAAAGAGTGCAATGGTAGCCGTGCACGAAAAGGGTAGGCATAAGTATAAATGTACTGCAAAGAAGATAGTTGAAGGACATACAGGACTAAATCCTACAAAAGACTATCCCGTAGAAAGAATTTCCAAGTTTATTGCAGAGGTAAAGAGCGCAAAGATATTCAAAAACAAGTTTGCTCCTGAAGTTGAAGGACTTTTCCGCACCCATGCTCCATATATGCCCTTCGTATTAAGGATAGTGATGAGCAACTTTAACGTTTTCAAAGGGCTTCTTTTGAAAATACTTGGTAAGGTTAGCCCCGTAGTTGAGGCTATGCTTGCAACTACGATGTATTTTACCAAAATTGAAGGCAACAACGATGGTGCCGAGGCAGTAGCATTCTTCCGTTGTATGCGAGAAGAAGACTTGATGGAAGAAATAGAAGAATTTAAGGAAATTGCTAAAAAGTATTCCATTGAGATAGAGCAAACGGAGCGCGACTATTGTGTGCCATCAAGCGCAAACAGTTCACAATTTAAACGTTTGAAGGGAATATTAAACAAAAATTTCCCCGACGTAATCGTTTCTCCATTTCTTTTAACTGCAGGCACTGATGCAAGGCATTTAGGAGATGTAGCAGACTGCATTTTACGCTTTGCACCCATTGACTTAGACACCAAGCAATATGCAAGCATACACAACGTAAACGAGCATATTAAAGTTAAAAACGTAGGCGAATGCGTGGAGTTTTACAAAGATTTCATAAAATCCTACAAATAAGAAAGTTGGTTTTAACATTATATCGCGTAAGATTTAAGCCTCACCGAATACTAAGGTGAGGCTTATTTTGTTTAAGTTTTTAACGTTAAAGGCAAAAAGGTCTAACTTAACGTAAAATAATAGGAAAAATTTCCTACTTTATAATGCTATATACGATACTTTATCGTATAATAAGTTAAAAGGAGGGTAACTCTATGAAAAAGAAAGGTGTAATTAATATTTTCATAACGTTATTTTCACTATGCTTATTTCTTAGTGCTTTAGTTTTAGCGCGCCCGACTTTTATCGCACAAGCGGAAGAGGAAAAGATTGCAATCAGCGTTTATGCTACAAGTATAGACTATGTTATTGGTGAGAGCTATAGGTCAATAGATTACGTCAAACTATCTGATGGCGAACTAAAAAGTGGTCATAGGATTTATGACGTTAAATTTGTCGTAGGAGAGGATTGCCGAATTGTTTTTAAGAAGAATATGTCGGGTGGATATCTTGGCATCAAGGATAAAGATGGCAACGACGTAAGCTCGCAATACGAGGTAACGATAGACGAGAAAAACAACGGATATATCCATAAATTTAAGGCACGTTGTAATGGACAATGTATCAATTGTGATTACAAGAAAAACTTTAACGCCTCACACGATTTTGAAAACCATACGGCAATAGATAACTTACGTTGTGAAGCTACTTGCGCTGATTGTGGCTACAAAGGGGAATGGATGCATTCCGTAGGATATTTAGCGGATGAAAATGGAACTATAGCTTATTGTTCCAGATGTAAAACAAGAGAAATGTTGCCACTATGTGCGAAGGCATGTTTAGTTGCCTTTGAACAAGAGGCACATTTGTACCCTCAAAGTGAAGAAATAGCGTATTATGATGAAGACGGGGTTTTAAATAAGTATACTTTGGAAGCCGGCACTATCTACATAAAGTATTCTACGACTGACATAAATGAAGATGGGAAAAAATTAAAGTTAGAAGATTTAAGCTATAATGAAAACGTTGTACAAGAAATAATTAGGTTTAAAGAAACGGAAACGCCGGACGTTTATAATTTTACCATTGTTGGAAAAAACGGCGAAGAGGAAGAGGTTACTTTATATTTTAAGTGTTACTATCAAAAGGCTATGAATTGCATACGACCTTCACTTGAGGGGATTATTAACGACAAGTTAGCCCAAGTAGGAATTTCTTTTAAACAAGCCGTTTTAATCATTTTTGCTATTTTAGTTGTTGTAACTATTACCGTTATAGTAGTTGTAAAGTGCAAGAACAGAAACAAGAAAAGCGAAAAACCAAAGAGTAAAAAGCGTTAGTAAATCAATATTACCTTTTCAAGTGGAAGCTAATTAGCTTCCACTTTTATATTAGCATTACAGCTAAAAACAAACTATAACCGTATACTGCGAGAATGGGTATTGTAAAAAGCCAAACGGCTTGTGTATTTTTTATGTAAAAGTTGGTAAGAATCAATAAAATTATTATTTCTATAATTATTATTGCCACACCGAAATAAGTTAAGTTTAATTTGAAATACGTAAGGGTAAATATAAGGTTGAGTGCGCCTATAATACCCCATAGTTTAATGGAACGTCTAAGGCATTTATTGGCTATGGTTATGGAAAGTAAGATACCCACGCACAAGTAAACGACGCCCCAAATTAAAATAAATCCATTTTCAGTCGGCACCCCGTTTCCACAACTATTAAGTTTTAAAATTATTTCACAATCTTTTGAGATAAAGGTGGAAGAAAGTGCGCTTAGAAGAAAAATTGCCCCTATGGATAGTGTAAAAGCCACTGCGTTCAAGTAGGTTTTCATATTAAATAATATGAAATATTTTCCCGTTTAACACCTTAAATTCACCTTTTTTACATTGACCTTGCGCGCGTGTATGTGATATAATCAACCTATGAAGAAGATTTTTGCGTTGGTTTTAGTTATAGCGATGCTTTCCTTAGTGCTTGTTGCTTGCAAACCTGAGGAAGAACCTATGGCTACCACAAAGGATATTTTTAATAATTTTACCTCCACAGGGGAGTATACTTCCGTTGTGGAAACTTTGCGCTTACCAGAAGGCACTTTGGTTAATAGTTACGACGGCACTAACGACGTTTTCATAACGTATAGAGAAGTAGAAGTATCAGGTATTACTATAACGAGATTTGGTTTTGCATCTCAAAACGAAGAACTTATTGAGCCAAGATATACTGCGATAATAGATATTTGTGGTGACTATGCCATTTGTGTTCGTACTGCAATTATTGAAAACGAAGAGTTATCATACGTTGGTATCGTAAAATTCCGTGGAGAAAGTGGCGCCATAGAGTATGGCTTTACGTATCCTTACGCAGCACTAATTTCCCAATTTACTTTCTTAAACGAGCAGTACGTTATCGTAATGGGAGATAAATATTCTACCGATTTTACTCAAGCAGGCTATGGATATGCTACCGTTTACGATTATTCAAGTTCGCTTGGTATGTTGGAAGTAGGAATTGTAAACGATATTACTAATACAACTAAATTCGTATATGGTGATGGTTATCTCGCATCAGTTGGTAGTAATACCGTAAGATTATACGACCTTACCAAGATAAACGATAAAGGCATATTCATTATGCAACATTCGGTAACACTTCTGAAAGAAGGAGACGGATACGTTTCCAACTATACTACGACTGAGGCCTACTACGTAGGAAACGGGTGGTATATAATTTCCAGCATATTCTCATCTCCTGAAGAATACGACACCTATGAAATGCCACTTGTAAACGACGAAGACGGTAAAACTTACTATACTACCATTAAGAGTGTGCGTATATCGGTAATGAGTGGCAAGCAGTATGAATGTGAACGTGTTACCATGGTTTCCAACAAGTATACCGAAGGTATGATGCGTGGGCTAACCGACGCTATCAACGTTGAAGATATTACGGGAGCCGCAACGTGGAAAACCCCATACTTATTACCTGTTGTACCAAGTTCTTCATTCGTAAAAGATGGTTATAGTATCGTTTACTACTACTATTACTACTATAACGCAGAAAATATTCGTAGTTGGGCAACGTCATTTATGATTTGTGATAGCGAAGGCAATATGACTGCGCCTACCAACCTAATTATGCCAATAGTATTCGTTGACGGAAAGGGACTACAAAATTCAGACCCCAACTTCCGTATCGCTATGCGTGACGTAGGCTATCACGACTATGAAAACGGCACTCGTACTACCCTTCTTCCGGTAACGGAAACTTCTGCTTATGAAAATCAATTCATACACAACGGAGTAATCATTTCATATGAGCAACGCATTGAGCCAGCAGGGGTAGTTGCATATTTAGGTGCAACCAAGGTTGACGGCACGCGTATTACTGCTTACGAATACGATTCTTTCTCTCCATTCTTTGGTAACTTTGCAATGGCAAGTAAGGTAGGGGAAATGACGGATGAAGGCACTATAAAGAGCCAAGCATTCTATCGTATAGGTTTAGACGGCTCGGTAACGAGCGTAACAGATTGTCATCAAATGTTTAACGGAGTTTACTCTACTTTTGACGGTAACAACAAGTTTGGTTTGAAGTCCAACTCAGGCACTACTTTGATTTCCAAAAAATGTGACAGCATTAGTTGTGTTGACTATTTCTTCAAAGACGGCAAAGTATTTACTACTAAGGTTGCAACGGTAGAAAACGGAAGGGGTGTAATTTATGAACTCAAATAAGTTTAAAACCATTGTAGGTGGAGCAGAATACGTTGATGAAGGCGCAAAAATTCTAAGGGAAGGTGGGCTCGTTGCATTTCCAACTGAAACCGTTTACGGACTCGGTGCCGATGCCTTTAACGAGCAAGCCGTACTTAGCATTTTTGAAGCAAAAGGTAGACCTCAAGACAATCCACTTATCGTTCACTTTGCTGAAATTGAAGACGTAAAGAGAGCGGTAAAATATATCCCGGACGTTGCTTATGCGTTATGGGAAAAGTTTTCTCCAGGCCCACTTACTCTTGTTTTGCCAAAGAGTGATGAACTTCCACTTGTAACTACTGCAGGAATCCAAACGGTGGGAATAAGGATACCCAATCATCCAATAGCACTTGAACTTATAAAGAAGAGTGGAACGGGAATTGCAGCACCTTCTGCCAACACCTCAGGCCGTGTTAGTCCAACGCTTGCAAGCCACGTTTTTGAAGATATGGATGGCAAAATACCACTCATTTTAGACGGTGGTCAAACCGACGTAGGCATAGAGTCAACCGTACTTGATTTAACTAAAGAAACGCCCATCGTGCTTAGACCGGGTGGTGTTACTATTGAGATGTTAATAGAAGTGCTTGGAAAGGTTATAAACCACAAAGGGGAAGTTATCGTTGCAGAATCTCCGGGAATGAAGTATAAGCACTACGCCCCCATTTGTCCTTGCGTAGGAGCAAGAGACGTTGAGAGTGCCATGAGTGTATACAATGCAAATGAAAAGGCTGTAATCGTTGGAAGAAATTCCTTCCTAAAAGATTTACCGAGTGGCGTTACTACTGCATCGTTAGGTGAAACTCCTGAAGAGTGCATGCGCTCCGTTTTTTCTCTATTAAGAGACCTTGAAAAGGAGTATAAATACATAATCATTGAAGATTTTTCTCAAAAAGAAAACTACTACGCCCTTTACAATCGTTTGAAAAAGACGACGGGTGGTATTATCCTTTAACTTAAAAAGAGCAAATGCTCTTTTTTCTTTTTAATTTTTATTTTCACTATTGCAATTAAAAGAGTTATGCTATATACTATAATCACTAAGTATGCGTGCGCGTATGCGCTTAATAAGGAGAAATAATGAAAGTTGCAATCGGTTGTGATCACGGTGGTATCGTTTTAAAAGATGACGTTAAAAGGGCAATTATAGAATTAGGTCGTGAATTCGTTGATTTCGGTTGCTACGATAATTCTTCCGTTGACTATCCCGATTATGCTGAAAAAGTATGTAAATCTATCCTTTCAGGGGAAACTGAAAAGGGTGTACTACTTTGTGGCACGGGAATAGGCATCAGTATTGCAGCGAACAAGGTAAGCGGTATTCGTTGCGCACACGTAACCGATAACTTTTCTGCACAAATGAGTGCAGAGCATAACAACGCACAAATTATTGCTATGGGTGGAAGAATTACCAAGGGAGAAGATGCTTATACTTTCACTAAGACCTTCCTTACTACTTCATTTGCAGGTGGTAGACACCAAATGCGCGTTGACAAAATTATGGCTCTTGAAAATAAATAGGTAATATGAAAAAATTTTTGAAGATATTTTTAATATCAATCTTAATATTGACCACGGCACTTGCACTTTTTGCTTGTACGGATAGAGAAGAAGGGGACCCGACTGATAATCCAACCGATGTGCCTAGAGAAGATGGTGGTAATGATGGTGGTAGTGATGGTGGAGGAACTACGCCACCCACATCTTTACCCGATAAAGATGGAATAAGTGCAACTGATAACCTTTTCGTTTTTGAATTAAACGAAGAAAAAGACGGTGCTATTTTGAAAGGCGTGTCAATAAGAAACCCCGTTGTAGTAATTCCAAGTATATTTGCCGATAAGCCGGTGAAGGAAATAGGGGAAGGAGTATTCCACGCAAACCAAGTTATAGAAGAAATCACTATTCCTGCAACGGTAGAAAAAATAGGAGCAAGGGCGTTTTCATCTTGTTATGCTCTAAAAAAGGTTGCTTTCCAAGAAAATTCAAACCTTAAAACCATAGGATATAGGGCGTTTTATAATGCAGAATATCTTGAAAGCATAAATCTTCCCGAAGGTTTAGAGAAGATTGAAGGCGGTGCTTTTGAACTTTGCACTGCGCTTACAACCTTTGATATCCCCACTACGCTTGCTACGATAGGTGCAAAAGCACTTCACTGCGCGTGGTACGATGGGCAAGAAGAAGGCTTGATTGTTGTAAACAACGTTGCTTATTCCTATAAATCAGGCGAAGAAATAGTTGCAGTAACCATTCCATCAACCATATCTAAGGTTGCAGACGAAGCATTTTACGGAAACGACAAGATTTCAGCAGTCTTTATGGAGCGTGGTATTACTTCTATAGGAAGTAAAGCATTTGCAAATATGCCGGAGTTATTAACCGTTAGCATATCCGTTGAAAACGAAGTTTACTCTTCTGTTGGCAACTGCATAGTAGAAAAGGCAACTAATAAACTTCTTGCAACCACTAAATCAACCATTCTTCCAAACACGCTCAAAATCATAGGGGAAGAATGTTACGCGTATAACGTTGCAGTAGGCGAGTTGGTTATTCCAAGCAGTGTAGAAACCATTGAAAAGGGTGCTTTTAAGTGTTCAAGTATTACTAAAATAACCCTTCCCGAGGGCTTAAAGATAATAGAAGAAGAGTTGTTTTTAGACGCTTCAAGCCTTGAAGAAGTTAACGTGCCCGCAAGTGTTGAAGAAATCAAATTGGCATCTTTTAATGGTTGTGAATCCCTTGAAAGAGTGGCGATTGACAGTGGGGAAATTCTTGAGTTATGTATAGGCAAACTCAACGCGCCCGCAGGCTTAATGGCATACGCAAAAGTAGTATACGTTAAGGAAGGCATAGAGCAAACGTCATCCTATTTAACGGCTTTCTTTAGCGAACAAACAACCGATAAACTCGGCTACAAAAAATACGTAATTAACCCCTAAGGAGCATATATGAAACTTAGACCATTAAAACTACAACCATCAATTCGTTCATACATTTGGGGTGGTACCAAACTCAAAGAGTTTTGGGGTAAGGAATCTGACAACGACACTATTGCAGAATGTTGGGAACTTAGTATGTATACCGATTCAGAAAGCATCGTCGATGACCCTGCATTTTATGAATATACGCTAAGCAAACTACAAAGAAACTACCCTGAATTTTTTGGCGACAAGGTAAACGATTACAACAAATTCCCCATTCTAATCAAACTTCTTGACGCCGCGGCAGACCTATCCATTCAAGTACATCCCGACGACGTATATGCAATGGCAAGAGAGGGTGGACAACTT
>JAZQVF010000194.1:0-10665 GCA_045631675.1 Candidatus Stercoripulliclostridium sp. | reverse complement strand
CGTGTCTCGTGGTGTTTTTACCCCTTTTTATCTTGGCAGATAAGCCGTCCGTTTTAAGGTTAAGGTCCAAAATTGCGTTAAGTAAACTCGTTTTACCTACTGCACTTTGACCTGCAAAACATACCACTTTGTTTTCAATATACGGTCTTAATTCTTCAAGCCCTTGCTTTTCTAAGGCAGATACCTTTACGCAATCCATATAATCTATATATGGTGCAAAAAGATCGTCTATTTCTTTATCGCTTGCAAGGTCTGATTTATTATAAATAAGGACGGGCTTTATGCCTTCAAGATGGCAATTGACAATTATTTTATCAATAAGGAGCATATCCGGCTCAGGCTCTTTTGCAACAACTATAAGAGCGCTATCTACGTTTGCTACAAAAGGTCTAACAAGTTGGTTGGCACGGGGCTTTACTACGTCAATGATAGCATCGCCTCTTTCAAACACAAGTTTTACGTTGTCACCAACGTAAATGTCACCTTGTAAACGAAGTTTTCCCCTTGCATAGGCGCGATATTCCTTGCCGTCACTACCCCTTACGGTATAACGATTGGAAACTATCTTTGTAACCTTTCCGTCAAGAGATTTACCTTTCACTTTCACTCCTATTTACCGCATCATGCTCGGCAAGATATTTTACTCTAAGTTGTCCGCAAGCACCGTCTATATCGTTGCCCATACTATGGCGCAAGGTTGCGGATATGCCTAATCTATTTAGATTATCAATGAATTCCTTAATATAGTTGCCCTTTATTCCCCTAAGACCTTTTTCCTTTACGTAGTTTAGATTAATGAGATTTACGTGGCAAGGGAAACCTTTTAAGAGGTGCGCAAGTTCTTCAGCACTCTTTTTATCACTATTCTTCCCTTCAACGAGTGCATACTCAAAAATTACACGTCTATGCGTTTTTTCAAAGTAATACTTTGCGCTTTCTATTAATTCTTTAATAGGATACGCCTTGTTTACCGGCATAAGCGCAGAGCGCTTTTCGTCCGTTGCTGCGTGCAAAGATATAGTTAAAACTACGGGAAGATTGCTATCTGCAAGTTCTTTTATCTTTGGCACTAAACCTGAGGTAGACAATGAAACGTTTCTTAAAGAAATGTTTATACCCTTTTCTGCACTTAATAAATTCAAAAACTTGGTTACTTCTTGGTAGTTATCAAGTGGCTCGCCACTTCCCATAAGTACTACGTTGGTGATTGCTCTATCCTTAGGTGTTCCACCGTGAAGTTTATTTACACATAAAACTTGTCCTAAAATTTCGCCTGCACTAAGGTTTCTTATAAGTCCACCAAGTCCACTTGCACAAAAGGCGCATCCCATACGACATCCTACTTGGGTACTAACGCAAAGGGTGTTTCCGTATCTATGGGGCATAAACACACCCTCAACAACGTTACCATCATTTAGTGCATATAGGTACTTTTCCGTGCCGTCTTTACCAACAAGCCTTTCAATTATCTTTAATGAAGTTGCAAAATATTCCTTTTTAAGCGCATCTAATAGAGCCTTGGGAAGATTTGTTGCCTCTTCGTACTCCTTGTGGCGCATCGCTAAGTCGTAAAGTTGATTTGCACGAAACTTAGGTTGTCCTAATTCAACAACCAACGTTTCTAATTCACTATAACTTAAATCTTGCAAGCACTTCATTACTTTCTCCTTAGTTTGGCTACAAAGAAACCATCATAGTTATCACTTGGATATAAGGTGATTTCTCCACTTTCTGCCCCATCAAAAGGCTCAATTTCAAAATCACTATGCTTAATCAAAAAATCTCGTACGGCAACTTCGTTTTCTGCTTTTAATACGGTACACGTGGAATAAAGTAGTATACCACCTCGTTTTACGTATTTAGCACCTTGCTTTAAAATTGCCCTTTGCTCTAATACGAGTTTATCATACTCTTTAGCATCAAATGAAAGGGCTATATCCGGTCTTTTAGCAATTACGCCTAAACCACTACACGGTGCATCAACCGTAACGACGTCAAACTTGTTAAGCCATTCCTTTCTCTCTTTCTTTGCATCGTTAACTTGGGTTTTGACCTTGACCCCCATACGAGTAGCATACTTTTCAATAAGCCTTACGCGCATTGGATGAATGTCGCAAGCAGTAACGTCTGCCCCCTTTTCTGCAGTATATACCGCCTTTCCACCCGGAGCAGAGCAAAGTTCCAAAACCGACTTTCCTTCTACCTTGCCAAGCGCATCTACGGCAAACATTGATGATGGAGATTGGAAGGTAATTTTGCCCCTTTCAAAAAGCCTTTTAACCTTTTCGTTATTCTTTACAAAATAACCACCTATCTCACTTTCTTTATATTCCCCTAAGTACTCTAAGACTTCCTTTAAGTTTGCTTTAAGAGATACCCTAATATGCTCGTTTGCATCTCTTGGGGGATTTAAAACGCACTCTGCATTTTCACCACAATCATTCTTAACTGCTTGAATGAGTGAATATGGTAAATTGTACTTCGCCTCAAAGAGACTCTTTTCATCACTTGGAAGAGAGTACTCCTTTTTCGTTGCTTTCTTTAGTACGGCATTAACAAAACCTTTAAGTTCTTTTTTACCTATATCTTGTACTAAATCCACGCTTGCATTGACAATAGCATAGTTTGGTATCTCAAGATACTGAATTGCATATATTGCTTGCATAAGCACTACTTTTATTGCAGGCTTAGGAGATTTTGGACAAAGAGATGCTACTATTTGATTTAGTTCGTAGTATCTTTCCGTTACGCCGTACACTATTTTGGTTATAAGCGCTCTATCTTCAGTATCTTTAAGGTCACTAAGCACAACGTTAATATACGCACCTTCACGTATTATTTTAGATAAATAATCGTAAGTTTTTCTTAAAAGTACCTTATCCATATTATTTAAGTATCGTGCCTGCCTGAATGGGACGGCCTAAAGTATAAGCGCCTACGCTCATAACCTTTCCGCCTTCACCTTGTACGGCTATAAATGCTATTGCAGTGTTTCCACCACAAGCAACTATAAATCTTTCTTTTTTTGCCTCTAAAACTTCCCCTATTTCCGCATTATGCGTAATTTCTGTTAGGGCTGTTTTTATAACCTTAAGTCTTCCATATGGACTTTCACAATAGGCGCCTGGATATCCATAAAATGCTCTAACTTTATTATGAATTTCAACGGCATTCTTAGAAAAATCTATTTGTCCGTCTTCTTTCGTTAGTTTCTTGCAAAAGGTTGCCTTAGTGTGGTCTTGTGGGATAAACTTTGCCTTTCCACTTTCAATAAGATCAAGGGCTTCAATTGCGGACTTGGCACTTAGGCTTGCAAGCATATCAAAGCACTCTTCTTGGTTTTCTTCTCCGTTAAGAGTTATTGAGCGTTGGATTACTATATCCCCTGCATCAACTTCTCTAACGGTCTTCATTATGGTCGTGCCTATCTCTTTGTCTCCGTTTAAAATCGCTATTTGTATAGGAGAAGATCCACGATACTTTGGAAGTAGTGAAGCGTGAGTATTAATTATGCCGTGTGGGCATATTGCTATTATTTCATCACTTAGAATTTGACCATAGGCAGAAGTTAGCATTATATCTGCACCTAAATCGGTCAAAATTTCTTTACCCTCTTTGCTGATTGAGTTAAACTGATAGAGTGGTAAATTCTTTTCTAAAGCATACCTTTTTACGGGTGAAAAGTTCACCTTTCCGTTTCTTCCGTTTACTTTATCAGGTTGAGTAACGACTGCAACAACTTCGTGTGCGCTTTCATCAACCGCTCTTAGTACTACTTCTGAAAAGTCTCCCGTCCCTAAAAAAATTACTTTCATCTACGATTTCCTTCTTTAATCTTCTTATCAATAAATAATACTCCGTCAAGATGGTCCGTTTCGTGACAAATTATACGTGCAGTCCAGTCTGTTGCGTTCATTACCTTCTTAACTCCGTTTCTATCAAAGTATTCAACCGTAAGTTTGCTTGGGCGTATCACCTTTCCGTTTTTTGAACTGTCAACGGATAGGCATCCTTCTAAACCAACTGCACTGCCTTCTCTATGAGTAATTACAGGATTTACCATTTCAGTAATATCCCCTTCAGTAGGCTCTATAATACATACCCTTTTACATATTCCTACTTGTGGTGCGGCTAAGCCTACGCCGTCAGAAGTGTGCAACGTTTCTATCATATCATCTAATAATTGGTGAAGTCTTTCATCAAAAACTTCAACTTCCCTTGCCTTACGGCGAAGTATTGGCTCGCCTTCTTGGAAAATGTTTCTAACTGCCATAATCTCTCCTATAGCATTTGTTGTGGATTTATTTCTGTAAATACGGTAACTCTATCCGTATTTGATTCATTTGCAATTTGATATATATAAGGCATTAATTCTCCTTCGTTTTCGTTGTCAAGCCACATCACTACCTGATAACGATAAAAGTTCCTTAATCTCTTGAGTGGAGCAGGCATCTTTTGAAGATTCCTTATGCCTTCCGTTTTCGCCTTTAAATTACATAGTTTTGCAGTAAGTTTGTCTGATCCTAAACGCGCATCTTCCAACTCTTCTGCTAAAACTAATAGCCTTACGATTTTTGTAAAAGGTGGATATTTCGTTATCTCCCTTGCGTTGATTTCTTTTTTGAAGAAACCTTCATAATCGTACTCCTTAGCAAACCCATATACGTAATGACGTGGACTATAAGTTTGCATTATTACCTGTCCTGCCTTTTGCTCTCTTCCCGCTCTTCCTGCTACTTGCGTTATAAGTTGGAAGGTTCTTTCTGCTGAACGATAGTCGGAATAATAAAGGGATAAGTCTGCATCAATAATGCCAACTAAAGTTACGTTCTTGAAGTCGTGTCCTTTCGCAATCATTTGCGTGCCGACTAATACGTCGGCCTTGCCTTCACCAAACTCAGATAAAATTTCAACGTAACTGTCCTTCGTCTTGGTAGTGTCGTTATCCATACGAAGTACTCTTGCTTCGGGGAACAAGCGCTTAACTTCATCAACCACTTTTTCCGTTCCCGTCTTGCCTTCTTTTAGATCCTCATATCCACATTTGGGACATTTGGTTATTGTTTTATACTTAGCCCCACAATAGTGACAACGTAATGAATTATCTTCTTGATGATAAGTTAAACTTACGTCACAATTTGGACATTTGGGAACAAACCCACAACTCTTGCATCTTTTAAATGACGCGTATCCTCGCCTATTTAAAAACAACATTGCTTGGTTGCCGTCTTTTAAGGTTTGCTCTAATGCGGAAATTAGTCTTGCAGAAAATATACCTAAATTTCCCGCCCTAATTTCATCACGCATATCAACCGTTTCAAGCGTGGGTAAATTTCTTTTGTTTACCCTGTGCTTAAGAGTAATTAACTTATATTGTCCGCTTACTGCTTTATGGTACGTCTCAAGCGCCGGCGTGGCACTGCCAAGAATCAATTTAGCACCATTATACTTTGCCCTAAATTCTGCAACTTCAGAAGTGAAATACCTTGGATTACTTTCGCTTACGTAACTATTGTCGTGCTCTTCATCAATGATTATTACACCTACGTCCTTAAGTGGTGCAAATACTGCACTTCGCGCGCCTAAGGCAACTTTTGCCTCTCCTAAAAGTAGCCTACGCCATTCATCGTAACGCTCACCATCAGAAAGTCCACTATGCAATACTGATACTTTATCTCCAAAACGCGCTCTAAATAATCCGTGCATTTGGGGGGTTAGTGATATTTCAGGAACGAGCATAATTGCCGTTTTGCCATCATTCAAAACCTTTTCAATAAGGTTCATATATATTTCCGTTTTTCCACTGCCCGTTACACCGTGTATAAGATAGGTGCCTGGCTCACCATTGGAAATGGTATCAACGGCTTTTTGTTGCTCATCCGTAAGCGTAACCACTTTGTTTTCTCTCTTTAAACTGTCGGGAATACGATTTTCTTCAAGTGAAATTCTCGTAAGTATTCCCTTTTCCAAGAGTGCTTTAACTGCTGATGGAGAATACTCGGAATTTATATTACTCTCAAGTTCCATCTTGCTATTTTCTAATCGTATAACGATAGACCTTTGTGCTTTTGCAGACTTAGGCAAACTACTTAGCGCCTCTTCGAGAGAGAGTTCATCATTGTATAATAGGTAATTCTTCTTAAGTACCTTTACCCTTCCTCCACGAAGTTTAGATGGTATAAAAAGCCTTAAACAATCTATCATTCTAAGGTTTTTTCCTGCCATAAACTTGGCAAGTTCTAACATCTCAGGAAGAATAACCGGGTATTCGTCCAACTTCATAATGATATCTTTGATATCATACTTACAAGTTGACGTTTCTTTTTTTCGTACGACAAATCCCTCCACCTGCCGTCTTCCAAATGGCACAAGAACTCTGTGCCCTATTTCAACGGAAAATGGAGCATGATAATCGAAAACTTTATCGATTTCAGAATTTGAAATGTCTACGATAACTTCTAAAAACATTAAACTTCAAGTAAAGTATCAAGTATAACGTGTGCAAGTTCGGTCTTGGGCATCATCTCTAAACAGGTCATTGCGCCGTTTGGAGTAATTAAGGTTGCGATATTCGTATCAACGTTAAAGCCTGCGCCTGCTTGAGTTACGTCGTTTGCTACCATTAAATCACCATTCTTAGAGTGCAACTTCTTTACTGCATTTTGTAGTAAATCATCAGTTTCTGCAGCAAATACTACAAGTTTCTTATCGCCCTTATTAGCACCTACTTCTTTTGCTATATCTGGATTTTTGACAAGTTCTAAGGTCAACTCTTCACTCTTGATTTTAGAGGGTGAATAGTTTTTAACCCTATAATCACTTGGCGCTGCAGACATAATTACTGCATCAACCCTACGTAGATTTTCCATAACCTTTGTGCGCATCTCTTCAGTGGTACTTACGTCAATAACTTCTGCACCTTTTGGCACGGGAGCCGTTGCTTTACCTCTAATGATAATTGCATTGCCACCACGCTCTAAAACGGCACTTGCAAGAGCCATACCCATTTTGCCTGATGAACGATTAGTTATAAACCTTACGCCGTCAATTGGCTCTTCTGTTGCCCCTGCTGTAATCATTATGGTCTTTCCACGATAGTCGGGATTAGGCGTTAGTGCCTTATCAACAATATTTACAATATTGACAGGCTCTTCCATTTTGCCCTTACCTACGTCGCCACACGCAAGCCTACCTTCGGTAGGTTCAATGAAAATATAACCTAAATCTTTTAACTTCTTTATGTTTCCTTGTGTTATCGGGTTGAGATACATATTGGTATTCATTGCAGGACAAATGTAAACGGGTGCCTTGGTTGCGGCAACCGTAGTAGTTAACATATCGTCACAAATACCCTCTGCAAGTTTTGCAATTACGTTTGCAGTAGCAGGCGCTATTACAAAAGCAGATGCAAGTTTTGCATAACTTATATGCTCAACTTCAAATTCCCTATCCTTTTCAAAAGTGGTCGTTACTACTTTGTTGTTGGATAGTGTTTCAAAAGTTAGGGGCGTTACGAATTCGGTGGCATTTTTAGTCATTATAACTCTTACGTCATAGTTCATTTTTACAAGGCGAGATACTATTTCGCAAGATTTATATATGGCTATGCCACCACTAACACCTAAGATAATGGTCTTTTTCATTACTTGTTTACGATAATTTTGATTTTGTCGTCGTAAATCTCTTGAGCAGCATAAGAAACTGCCTTCATTCCGGATTCTTCAAGTTCGGTTGCTTCCATATCTTGGAGATCCTTAGCGCGCTTGGTAATGCCAAGTACGAGTGCATAACGGCAAGGTGCCTTTTTAATAAGTTTGTCAATGGGAGGTTCAATCATTTCTATATTCTCCTTTATTAGATTATTTTTATTTAATTTCAAAATCTATTCAAGATTTTGGATTTGTTCACGAATCATTTCAATTTGGTTCTTTAAGAATAGTACGCGCTTTGTTATGTACATATCGTTGCATTTTGAACCAATAGTGTTTGTTTCTCTATTTGCTTCTTGAGTAAGAAAATCAAGTTTTTTACCTACCGCGCCACCTTCGTTTAGAATGTCTTGGTAGTGTGCAAGGTGTCCACGTAAACGCGTGATTTCTTCATCTACGTTTGCCCTGTCAATAAATACCGCTACTTCAAGGGCTATTCTTCCCTCGTCTATCTCAGTTGCTTCCAACGCTTCTTTTACCCTTTGAGTAAGTTTGTCCCTATAATCTTTTGCAACTTCAGGTGCACGATTTGCAATTTCCTCAACAGCAACCGCGATATCGTTGAGTTTAAGTTTAATGTCTTCAACCAATCTATTACCCTCTGCTTGACGCATTTTAAGAAGATTTTCAAGTGCTAAAGAGCAAGCCTCTTTCGTTAGTACTAAAAGTAGTTCGTCATCTTCTTCCAAAGCAGTGGTTTTTACCATATCGGGAATACGAAGTAAACTTTCTGCAGTTATATCGTTGTCATATCCTAAAGTTGCAAGATCGCTTGCAATTTGCTTATAGTTTTCTGCAAGAGAATGGTTAAGTGCAACGGTTGATACCACTCTACTATCTTCAAAAGTAAGATATACGTCTGCATGACCACGTTTAATGCTTGCGCTCAAAAGATTACGCAATACGCTTTCTACGAATTGAAAATTACGTGGTAGTTTAAAAGTAAAATCTGAAAAACGATGGTTTACAGTTTTAATTTCAATAGTAATTTTTCTTCCTTCTTTTTCGGCAATACCTTTGCCGTAGCCTGTCATACTATACATATTGCTCTCCCATTTTGCGATAGAGTTCATCAGCCTCTGCAAAAATTTGTTTTTCTAAAATATAAGCACCTTTCTTTGTAATAACCTTTCCTACAAAAGTGGCTTTTATCCCTTCTTTTTCCAACTGCTCTTTAATTTCCTTTCCATTGGAAGTTACGATTAGCATACTTCCTGAAGAAATTAAACGATAAGCGTCAACTTCTAAGATTTTGCAAATCTTGTTTGTTAAATGGGAAACCGGAATTGCATTTACGTCTAAAGAAATACCCAAATTGCCTATGTCGCATAGTTCACTAGTTGCACCAAATATTCCACCCTCCGTAACGTCGTGCATAAGTGCTTTATACCCACTTTTTCTTATTACTTCGGCTTCTTCCCTTACGGACGTGTTTTGGACGTATAATTTTAATTCTTCTTTTTCCGATTCAGTCAGATTTAAAATTTCTTCATACTTTTCGGCAAGTATAAAAGTTCCTTCAAGTGCGATGCTCTTGGTTATTAGCACGTCGTCCCCTACTTTTGGTAAATATGGAGTATAGTTAACGTCCTTAAGTCCTATTCCAACTGCGTTAACTATTGGACGATTAACGGCATCGGTAAACTCGGTATGCCCACCTATAATTTCCACGTTCCACTTTTCGGCTTCGCTTTCAGCATCTAACATAATACGCTTAACTTCACTTTCATCCATACTCTCGGGAAGAAGAATGGTAAGTAAAACAGCAACGGGCTCACCAAAACCTGCAGAGATATCGTTTAGAACTACCTTAATTGCGAGTGAGCCGATTTCTTTAGTTTCACCCGTTATCGGATCAGTGTGCACGCAAAATGCACCTTCTCCCAAGATAGAAGCAGTGTCGCCACCATAAGTAGCGCCAACTAACACTTCTTTTCTTCTTGATTTAAGAAGGTTTAATACGTTTTCTCTTAAACTTTTACCACTGAGTTTTCCGCTTGCCATGATTAAATTTTATCACGTACGCGCGAGAAGTAAAGTAAAAATTTAAAAATTTTTAGAGTTATCCACAATGAGTTAAATTTATTTATAAAAACAACGGAACACTTCATCGTGTTCCGTCATATTCTTTCTTATCCATTAATTAGATTTGCAAATTCTTCTTCCGTCATTATTTTGATTCCAAGTTTCTTCGCCTTTTCAAGTTTGCTACCAGCATCTGCGCCGACTACAACAAGATTTACTGCTTTGGAAACGGTATCTGCACACTTACCACCTCGCTCAATTACGAGTTGTTGTGCTTGAGAACGTTTGTATTTTGAAAGTGAACCGGTAAATACTACGTTATAGCCAACGAATATTCCTTCAGTAACGACTTCTTCTTCAACGATTGTTACACCATTTTTTAGCAAAGCGGATATTAACGCTCTATTCTTTTCATTTTCAAAGAAACTAATTACGTTATTAACCATTATATCGCCGAAATCATCAAGCAATATGAGTTCAAACGGCGTTGCATTCATTACTGCATCTAAGGTTATAAAGTGGTCGGCAAGTTGTTTTGCCGCCTTCTTACCAATTTGAGGAATGCCGAGCGCAAACAAAAATCTTTGTAGAGTTGTTTTCTTTGATTTTTCTATGCTATCCAAAAGATTGGTAATCTTCTTATCCTTAAAGCCTTCAAGTTTTTGTAAGTCTTGGTAGGTTAAGGTGTAAAGCATATCGGGAGTAGATACTTTGAGTTCATTGTATAATTGTTCAGCAGTTTTCTCAGAAAAACCTTCTATATTCATGCATGGTTTAGATGCAAAGTGGACTAACGTTGAAATTATTTGTGGGGCACAATTTTCCGTGTTAGTACAATAGTAAAAAACGCCTTCAAGTTTAGTGGGCGCACCACAAGCAGGACAAAACTCGGGAGGTGTAATTTCTACTGCGTTTTCTCCGTGTTCATATA
>JAZQVF010000193.1:0-8652 GCA_045631675.1 Candidatus Stercoripulliclostridium sp. | reverse complement strand
GCCATAACTACGGCTTTGGCTTCGTATCTATCTCCCATAGCGGTAACTATACCCTTTACTTCGCCGTTTTCAACGAGAATATCCACCACTTCAGACTCTAAAATAGCCAAATTCTTAGTGGTTTCCATCTTCTCTTTCATTAGTCTATGGAATAAGTTTTTGTCCACTTGTGCGCGTAAACTATGCACTGCAGGGCCGTTACCTAAGTTAAGCATTCTCGTTTGTATAGTTGCTTTGTCTGCAATTTCTCCCATAATACCGCCAAGTGCATCTACTTCTTTAACGAGATGTCCTTTTGCAGTACCACCTATATTAGGATTACAAGCCATAAAAGAAACGGCTTCCAAAGAAAGGGTAGTAAGAAGAGTCCTTTTTCCCATAGTAGCAAGAGCGTGTGCTGCTTCAACACCCGCGTGACCTGCGCCTATTACGATTGCATCATAACTCTTAATCATACTATTTACCTACACAGAATTTAGAGAATATTTCATCTACTACGTTTTCTGCAACGTCTTCACCCGTAAGGGATGCAAGAGCAGAATAAGCAGATTTAATATCAACGACTATGCAATCTAACGTTGCAAAGTTTATAGCGTCTAACGCGCTATCTACGGCGCGTAGTGCCTCGCCTACTGCGAATATTTGTCTTTCTCTCGTAAGGACGGGACTCTTGAGTTTTTTCTTTAATTCCAACTTATCCTCAATCATACCTATGAGAGTTTGTATTCCTACGCCGTTTTTTGCTTCAATTAATACGTCGCTATTGCGAGAATATTTAAATATATCCCCTTTATTAGCAACTCTAATATGTTTTTTATGCTTAATTTTGTTGTAAAGTTCAATTTCTTCTTCCGTTTCAGGAAGTGAAGTATCACTTAAGAATAGTACGAGATCTGCACCTTCTATCGCGCGCGTAGCGCGTTCAATACCTATTTTTTCAACTACGTCGCTTGACTCTCTTATACCTGCAGTATCTAACACTTCAACGTTGACACCGTCAAGCATAAAACTGCCTGCAAGTACGTCGCGAGTAGTGCCTGCAATATCGGTAACTATAGCCCTTTCATCTTTTAAAATGGCATTCATAAGACTACTCTTACCTACGTTAGTAAGACCACAAAGAGCAATGGATACCCCTTCTCTTGCAACTGCACCTTGCTTAGAAGAATTATATAATTCTTGTAGTTTATCCTTAACTTCGTTTAGTAGTTTACAAGTAGGCTCAAAGGTATCTTCCAAAAGTTCTTCAGGATAATCAAGAGCAACTTCTACGTTAGCAGATGCGTTTAATAGCAAACTCTTAATTTCTTCAATACCTAAACTAACTTCGCCACGCATTAGACGATAGGCTTGGTTAACTTCTGCCTCCGATTGTGCGTTTATCATATCTGCAAGTCCTTCTGCTTCTGCAAGGTTAAGTTTACCGTTTAGATATGCTCTTTTTGTAAATTCACCAGGAAGTGCAGGACGCGCACCAAAGGCAACGAGTTCCCTAATTACGCCTTGAATTATAATTTTACCACCATGCGTATGAAACTCTACGATATCTTCGCCCGTATATGATTTAGGCGCTTTGCAATACATACAAAACGCCCTATCGTTAAAGTTTTTTGCTTGGACTTTGCCCAAGTACATTTTATTTGGCTCTACTTCATCAAAACCACGCGCACTAAAAACCTTCTTAGCAATAGATAGAGCGTCTTCGCCACTCATTCTAATAATACCTATAGCCCCCCTTTCAACTTCGGGAGTAGCAAGTGCAACGATGGTATCTTTCATTTTAGTAAGGCTTTTTTGATGGAGCACCGTAACTCTTTGTTTTCGCGATGCCTTTCTTACGGAAAGATGCAGAAGTGCCGTAACTCATTTCAGGAGTTGAAATGCCGTTATTATTCTTCTTAACTGCAACCTTTTCTCTCTTTACTTCTTCTTTTGGAAGAATTACTACGTGACGGAATCTTCCTTCTCCGTATGATTCAGTTCTTACAAACTTATCGTTTTGAAGAGCAGTGTGTATTACCCTTCTTTCAAAAGGATTCATAGGTTCAAGTTCTACCTTTCTACCCGTCTTATGGCACTTGTGTGCAAGACGTTCTGCAAGGCGAGTAAGGGTTTCCTTTCTTCTTTGACGATAATCTTCTGCATCAATAGATACTCTTACGAAATCGTCTCCTTCCTTGTTTGCAATCCATAAAGTCATATATTGAATTGCATCAAGAACTTCTCCGCGATAGCCGATAAAGGCGCTTGCGCTCTTTCCTGCAACCTTAACGGAAATTTCTTGACCTTCACGAGTAACGGTTGAAGTACAGTCAAGTCCCATTTGAGAGATAAGTTCTGCAACAAACGTTCTAACTCTTTCTTCTGCGTTAATTAGAAGTTCTTCAGAAACACCTTCTTCATTAACGATTTCTTCTTGATGGGAAACTTCTTCAACTTCTTCTTTTTCTTTTATCGTTATTTCAACTTGGGCTTTAGTAAAAAGGCCACCTTTTGCAAGAACTTCAACGGTTACTTCGTTAGAAGTAAGTCCAAGTTCGCTTAGGCCCTTTTCGGTTGCTTCTTCAACCGTTTTGCCCTCGTAGACGTAAGTTTTATTTTCCATATATACTCCTTATTTCTTCTTAACGGTGGTGCTCATTAAGCGATCGCGTTCAATGGCATCTTGTTTCTTTTGGATAATATTCCAAACAAGATTGAAGATAAAGGAGAACAAACTGGATACGAACATATATAGAGTGAAAGCCGAACTATAGAACAAACTGAAAACTGCCATAAGTGCAGGCATCATATATTGCATAGTCTTTGCTTGAGATTGTTGCATCTTCATTTGTTCTTCTGTTTGACCTGCTACTTGTGGTTGTTCCGGTGGCTTAACCATCTTTGAAGATACGATGCTTAGTGCAGCAACGAGAAGGGGTAAGATAAGGTAGCCGTTCCAAGCATTCTTTCCCTTTTCGTTAAAGTTGTATTCTTCAATAATAGGTCTCATTACCTTTTCGTAAGTGGTCTTATCTACGTCGGTAATTCCAAGTTTTCCCATACCACTACCTGCGTAAGTTGATACGTCTGGTATTGGACTCTTCCAAGTATCGGGCATAAAGATATTTTTTGTAAGTAAAAATCTTTCAAGTTCATAGTTGTCAACTACAGCCTTTTCAGCAATTTCAGTTGCTGATTGTGCTGCTTCAACAGAACTTGCACCACTTTGAACTGCATCTTCGTATGCAACTGAGTAACTTTCTTCATAAACCTTTTGAAGATTTTCAAATACTACTGCGTTGTGATACTTAACAGCAGAGTTAAATCCACTGAAAACAACCATAAATACTACGAGAGTAACTATGGTAGGAAGACAAGCCTTGAAAGTAGAGTATTTATACTTTTGATAAACTTCACGTTGCTTAACTGCAAGCATATTTCTATCGTTGCCGTATAACTTGTTAATTTTGTCAAGTTCAGGCTTCATAATTTCCATCTTCTTGGAGTTAGAACGTGCAATTATCTTTTGCCATACGTCAAGGGGTGAGGTGATAATTTTAAGGAAAAGTGTAAACAAAATTACCGTAACGGCAAAAGCGCCTATTACGTCACTTTCTATTCCCCAGGATAAAACCCATTTATAAAGTACGTTATAAACGAATTTACCCATCAAGTTAAGATCGGTAGCAAGACTCATAATGTCCATTTAGCTGCTCCTTTAAGGTTTTCTCTTACAGGGTCAAAACCGCCCCTGCGAAAAGGATTACATCTAAGTATCCTACGCGCGCCCATAAAGCATCCGCGTATGACACCATATTTTTGAATTGCGTCTAAGGTATACATAGAACAAGACGGCGTATAGATACATCCCTTTCCTATTATTGGCGAAAGTACTTTTTTGTATCCTATAATCATTAGCCGACAAATCTTTTTAAACATTAATTGATATGACCTAATTTATGTAAAAGGAAATCTATGCAACTGCCGATTTCTTCAAAAGTTGCATCCTTTATGCGCTCTCTTGCAACGACTACGTAGTTATAAGAACCATTTATACGGGGCATAAAGGTTGCAAACTGCTCGTAAATCCTTCTTTTGATAAGGTTTCTTTGAACGCTTTTGCCTATCTTTTTGCTTATACTAACGCCAATTTTATTGCTACTTGCAGGTACGAAATTGAGTACCATTAAAGGGGAGCCTATTGAGCTTCCCTTTTTATACACGTAACTGAAACTTGCGTTTCGTTTAAGACGATAGGCACTCTGCATTAATTATGCGCTGAGCTTTGCTCTGCCCTTTCTTCTTCTGCGGGAGAGAACTCTGCGACCGTTCTTGGTGCTCATTCTTTGACGGAAACCGTGTACTTTACTTCTTTGACGTTTTTTGGGTTGATAAGTTCTTTTCATGATATTTTCTCCTATTTTCGGTTATTTCTCTATTACGCGCATATTTAATAATATAAAATGCTATTGCATTATATCTTATAAAAAATGATGTGTCAAGCAAAAATGGGAGTTGAAATTTACCTGCTACAAATTATTTTCCGCTAAATAATGGTATACACCCTCTAAAATAGCATTTGAAATTCGTTCTCTATATTCTTCCTGATTAAGAAGTGCATCGTCTAAAGGGTTAGAAAGAAAACCACATTCCACGATGCAAGAAGGGAAGGTAGAGCAATTAAGTATAAAATAATCCCCCTTTAACGCAGAAAATTTTCTTCCTACTTCCCTTTCGTTAATTACGTTTAATTCTTCCTGCACTGCGTTTGCAAGAGCAATGCTTTTTGTGTTGTTAGCATTAAAAAACACCTGCGCTCCACGCCTATTTTGATTGGGAAACTTGTTTTGATGTATACTTATTACAACAGACGGCGTTGCACTATGTATAGTCTCTTTCCTATTATTAAAATCTTCCTTTTTTGAGCCTTTACCATTTGGAAAAATTATATCGTCCTTTCTTGTTAAAATAACTTCTGCACCACGCTCTTCAAATAACGACTTTAAAGTATAGGTTACCTTTAGATTAATTTCGGATTCCGATACACCACTTTCTATACCTTTAACACCACGGTCACTACCACCATGTCCGGCATCAATTACTACCTTAATTCCACTATATGACGCCATTTCTAAGTGATAATACAAAGGAATGGATAAAATGCATAAAATTAAAACTACCGCTATCGTTATCCACAATTTACTACTATTTTTACCTAAACGCATAACTACCCTTTTGAAAGATATATTTTTAGTCATTTACTTACAATAATCATCAATAATTGTCATCTTATACTAAAAATTGCAGTGGTTTATCCACAAATAACCCTGCTTTTCCACAGAGTTATCCACAATAGGGTATGTATTAACTTTTCATTTAATGCATAAATGGGAAAAATTTGGGAATTTGATTAGTTTAAATTACCTTCCCTTCTAAAACTATAATATTTTTCTTTGTTTACGATAATATGGTCAATTAATTTTACGTTGACTTGTTTTAATAGGTTTGCTAAATCTTTCGTGCCGATAAGGTCGTCTACTGAAGGCTTTAAGTTACCACTTGGATGATTATGAGATATGAGAATTGAAGTTGCACCGTTAACGATTGCGTTTCTGCATATCAAAGTAGTGTCAAACTTTGTTTGAGTACTATTTCCTTCTGAAATAATCTCTTGTGAGATTACGTTACCTACGCTGTTAATATAAAAAACTACTAATTGCTCGTTTCTTGCGTGCATTAAAGTACGCATACATAAATCGGCAGCGTTAGTAGGGTCAGTGATAATCTTTTTAGATTTCTTAATTTGCTCTTCGTCGTTTAATTTTAGAATATCTTTGTATAAAGGAAAGGTTAGTGCTGCCATTTGTGGCATTCCTTCAACGGCAAGAAGATCGCTTTCAGAGGCGTTTAGTAGGCCGTCTAACCCATCAAAAACGGTAAGTAATCTCTTAGCAAGAGGAGAAGTATCTTTCCTTGGTAAAAAAGGATATAAGAGAAATTCCACAACTTCGTGTGGTGGCATACCGTCCACACCGCGTGAACGGATTTTACTTCTCATTCTTTCTCTTCTCCCTTCAGCCATAATTACTCCAACGAATTTATAAAATAAAGATAACATATTTTCCATAAATAGTGTATAATAATATTAGAAAAAATCAATTTTTATTTTAAAAGGGAATTAACTATGAAAGTTTCTTTTGAAGATGCAATTAAAAGTTTGCAAGATTTAATTAAAATCAACTCAGTTCAAGCACCTGCTACACCTAACGCCCCTTTCGGCGAAGGCAACGTAAAAGCACTTGAATATAGTTTGAAACTACTTGAAGAGTTTGGTTTTAAAACTAAAAACGGCAATAATTACTACGGCTATGGCGACATTGGAAATGAAGAAAGTCCTTTGTTTGGTATACTTGCACACTTGGACGTGGTACCCATTTCCCCAACTTGGCAACACGACCCGTTTGGTGGAGAAATTGAAGACGGATACCTTTACGGAAGAGGTACACTTGACGATAAAGGTCCTTTCATTGCATCTCTTTACGCTTGCGCACAACTACTTAACGAAGGTTTAATACCTAAAAAACGTATTAGATTTATTCTTGGATGTAATGAAGAAAGTGGTTGGAAGTGTATGGATGAGTATCAAAAATGGGAAGAAATGCCATCTGAAGGTTTTAGCCCTGATGCTGACTTCCCTGTTATAAATTGCGAGAAAGGGGTAGTGTACCATAAAGTTTCGGTACCTAAACCTAACTTTATCGTAAATATTAAGAGTGGTGAAAGAGCAAACGTAGTGCCTGACAAGGCTACTGCAACCGTTCTCAATAAGGACGGCTTAGTAGATAGAGCATTACAAAAAGGCGCTATAGTAGAAGTACAAGGTGATTTAGTTACTATAACGACGCGAGGCATCAGCGCACACGGATCTACTCCTAACAAAGGCGATAACGCACTAACTAAACTATTTGAGATTTTATCTCCCTACGACAACACGATAGACTATATATATAAATCTTTCATTACATACGACGGTAAAGGTATGGGACTTAATTTAAGTGATGAAAGAAGTGGTAATTTAACTCTTAACTTTGGTGTTTGTGCACTCAATGAAGATAAACTTGAAGTAACCATTGACATTAGATACCCACTTAATATCACAATGGACGAGATTACAAATATCTTCAAAAAGCATTTCAACACCATTGAAGGAACGGTTGAAAGAGGTGCTTACCACCTACCACTATACGTAGCAAAAGAGGATCCATTAATTAAGGCTCTGCTTGGAGCATATAACGACGTTACCGGCACCGTAGGAGAGGCTATTACAATTGGTGGTGGTACTTACGCAAGAGTACTCCCTAAGGGCGTTGCATTCGGCCCCGTATTCCCCGGTGGAGAAAGTAGAGTACACGGTGATGATGAGCGTATTTCACTAAAAGACTTCGCAAAAACCATAGAAATATATAAAGAAGCAATCAAAAGATTGTGCTTTTAGTTAAAATATAGTATATTTTGAGTGTTTTTAGTGTTCCACGTGGAACGCTTTCACTACTCCTTGACGGTAGTTCATCATTTTAGCACCCTAAAAAGGTGCTATTTTTTTGCCATTTTCTTGAGTTTTTAGTCAAAAATAGGCTATTTTTACCCACTTTTCAATACTACGAAAAACCCTTCCGAATTTCATAAGGCATTGTTCAACACTTTTTATCGTGGAACATTCCATTTCTTAGTGTTTCACAAGGAACATCTACTTCTACTACCATACCACTCCTACTTTGAATGTTTCACATGAAACAATCCACGCTACTTCCACACTGCATCTACACTAAGGCACTAACCTATTTGATAAAAAAACATCACCTAAAAGTTATTAAAAAACCTTTCTTTTCTTCAAAGAAATTTCTATTGTGTTTTGCACTAAAATAAGCATTGTTTATATATAATATGTAAGCACGGAGTTGCTGATTTATATTCCCGGAATTCCATTATTAAGATCACAACGTTCCATGTGAAACAATTATGATTATCAAATAAAATCTCTTATAGTTATAATTTTCATACTTTGAATTCTAATCTAATACGTTTACTTATCATCAACCCTAAGTAATAAATATAATTAGAAGAAAAGACACTAAGGCATAGGTTAAACTATTAATTAATTTCAAGCCTTAATAATTTTGTATTTAATTAGGTTTAACGTGTAATAAAGAGTGTAAACAGATAATTTTACCAAAAAGGTTTTAAGAATATTAATTACGATAATATGTTAATTTCTGAAATAAAATCAGGTATAAGTTATAAATCAGTTTATAAATAATAAAAAGTTATATTTGTGCTAATGTTTCACATGAAACAATTCACATATTTTATTATAATTCGTGATAAATAACTAATTTTTCTTACGATTTAAGTAATATACTGAATTAAATTAAATTAAATTAATGAAATTTACGTTTAAAATTAAACAATTATCTAAAACTATTAAAAAATAACAAATATTTACTATATTTTTTGTAAAATTAAGATTAATTTATAAAAATATTATATAAATTGTTTAATATACAACAAAATCAGTGAAATATCCTGCACCGTAGAAGAAATTAAAAAAATATTATAAATAATTATAAATTTTTTATTTAATTATATAGAATCTGTTTAGAATTAGACAAT
>JAZQVF010000192.1:0-8640 GCA_045631675.1 Candidatus Stercoripulliclostridium sp. | reverse complement strand
TCCTTTGCCTTATTATAATAAATTGAGAGCGAAGAAGTAGAAAATAGATGAACTGAACAAGACGTGCTTGATTCGTTTGAAAGAATGACGTTTCCTTCTTTGTCTACGACGATAATGCAAAGTTCTTCTTCGCTTGAAAGTCTTCGAGACAAAAGGTTAAGGTCAACGTTGGAGATGTTTTCACCTATAAGTTCTGCAACTTTCTTTGCCTCACTTTTGCGTATTTGAGCATAAAGGGTTCCCGACATAGCAAAACCAAGCGCCCAAAACAACGCTATGGTTACAAGTGAAAAGCAAGCAAACATTGCAAGCATCTTTAAAAATAACGGGGTGTTATCCCCGTATATTTTGTTAAACTTAAATTTAGCCATCAAACCTATATCCCATTCCTCGTAGGGTTACAATGTATTCTGATGCTACCCCTAAACTCTTTCTTAAAAGTTTAATGTGTGTGTCAAGCGTCCTATCGTCGCCATAGAAATCGTAGCCCCATACTTCGTTGAGCAACTTTTCACGACTGAGCGCGATACCACGATTTTTAACCATAAAGAATAGTAATTCGTATTCCTTTGGAGAAAGGTCTTGTGGTACGCCTTCAACAGAAACGATACGAGCAGTGAAATCCACCTTTAGTTTTTCATTTTCATATACGTCAGAATTGCTCTTTTGGTTGGCAACTCTATTCATTACTGCGCTTATGCGTAGCATAAGTTCTTTCGGTGAAAAAGGCTTGCCTATATAGTCGTCTGCGCCAATTTCTAAGCCGTGTATTTTATCGTAGGTTTCCGTACGTGCTGAAAGCATAATGATGGGAAGGTTGGAAAATTTTCTAATCTCCCTAACGGCAGAAAAACCGTCAAGTTCAGGCATCATAACGTCCATTACTACTATGTCGTATCCACCCTTCTTAACCTTTTCTATAGCCTCTAATCCGTCACTTGCTTCGCCGTAATCAAAGCCTTCAAGTGAGCAATATTTCGCAACGAGTTCTCTTATTGCTTGTTCATCGTCTACTATTAAAACCTTATACATATTATCACCTTAATCACAATCGGTACGATTTACGAGTACCATTCTAACCGTGCCTTCCATACCACGTCTTCTATAAACTATTTCCACGCTGTCTCCCACCTTCTTAGAGTTGAGTACGTTTTCCCACTCTTCAACGGTGGAAACGGGTACGCCTGCTACGGAAACGATATAATCGTTTTGAACGAGAGTAGTATGTACGCCATCTCTATTTACACCCATAAAGTATAAGCCTTGTGGGGTGGTTGCTGAGTTGCTAATTTCACGAATATCGTATATATCAGTGTCTATTCTGCCTTCAACGTATCCTTTAGTTATTAGGTCGCTTCCTATCTTTAAGGCATCGTTTATAGGTGTAGCAAAGCCAATGTTAACACCATAATCCCCTACGCCACGGGCGTTTACGAGGGCAACGAGAGCACCATACATATTAAACACGCCACCACCGCTATCTCCTGGATTTAGCGAGCAAGAAAGTTGAACCATATTGTCAAGTTTTTTGCCACCTATGGTAACCTTTCTCATCGTTGCAGAAACGTTACCACCCGTAACCGTGCCACCAAGTTCGCCAAGGGGATTGCCGATTGCAACTATCTCTTCGCCCGCTTGTATTTTGGTAGAATCGCCTATGGTTGCAGAATTTAAAGTGGTTGCATTGATTTTTACTACTGCAATATCGCTAAAAGCGTCTCCCCTTACCCATTCTGCATTGAAAACTTGTCCGTTGTATAGCCTTACCTTTACTTGTTCGGCATCTTTTACAACGTGATGAGCGGTAAGAATATATCCGTCTGTTGCTATAATAACGCCACTTCCTGCACCACTTGAAACAAGGTTTACACCTTTTGAAAGATAATTTGCACCCTCGGTGAAAATTTCAACTACACTTTGTCTTGACTCGCTTGCCACTTGTGCAGGAGTTTTAATTTCGCTTGTAGAAGATAGGTTTTCCACCCTGTCTGCGTTATCACGATATATAATGGTAGTTTGTGCGTTTGGAGTATTTTTGCTCAAATTCTTTTCTACGAGTTTAGCACCTAAAAAACCACTACCAATGCAAGCGCCCAATATGAACACGACAAGAAAAACGATCGCAATAGGACTCATCCTTCTTACGGTCGGTACTCTTGGCACGCGTGAGCGCACTTCATAACTGTAACGGTGGTTATCGTACATATTTTGCCCTTTTATAGATATAGTTTTCTATTATACTATAACTCTCTAATTTGAACGTTTAATGAAACAAGGGTGAATTTTTAGTATTTTTACCAAAAATCCCCCCTTATATCTTATGAGTTTTAATTAAAATCTCATAAATCTCTCGCTATATGCCTTAATTGCTTTTTCAATTGACTTGCGAGCCTTCTTTGCATCATCTACCTTCATTACTGCAGTTTGCTTGCCCTTTTCTAAGTTTTTGTAAACGGTAAAGAAATGGGTCATTTCTTGCATTATATGTGGTGGTAGTTCGCTAATATCTTTGTAACCTGACCAAGTAGGATCGTTTACGGGTATTGCGATAATCTTAGTATCTTCATATCCGTTATCCGTCATTGAAATCATTCCTATAGGATAGCAACGACATAGTGCAAGTGGTACTATAACTTCACTTGAAAGCACTAATACGTCAAGTGGGTCAAGGTCTTCTGCAAAGGTACGGGGAATAAAACCATAGTTTGCAGGATAGTGTGTGGAAGTATAAAGAACTCTATCAAGAATCAAAAAGCCGGTTTCTTTATCAAGTTCGTATTTGTTTTTTGAGCCTTTCGGAATTTCGATTACTGCTAAAAAATCATCGGGACTTATTCTTTCTCTTGATACGTCGTGCCAAATGTTTTTCATAAGCGTTCTCCTTTACTGCGATATTTAAATTATTTGTTTTCAGTTTCTTCTACCTTTTCTTCAACGATTGCTACTTCTTCAACAACGGCTACTTCTTCAGCACCTTCTTCTTTGTCGCCGTAAATTTTATCTTGAATTGCGTCAACGGTGTTTTCAACGGTCTTTTCTACAACTTCCTTTGCCTTTTGAAGAGTCTTGCGAATAAGGCTGAAAATCTTGATTGCTGCAAAAATAACTACTGCAATAATCATAAAGTCAAGACAGGCTTGAATGAAGGTACCCCATAGAATTTCAACGATTGTGCCATCTGCTTGTACGACTTCCGTCTTAAGTACGGTTAGGTCGGTCTTAATGATAAGGCCAAGGATAGGCATAATTATAGAGTCTACGAGTCTATTTACGATATCTTTGAATGCAGCACCAACGATAACACCAACTGCCATATCAACTATGTTGCCACGGTTGATGAATTCTGCAAATTCTTTAATTAAACCTTTTCTTTCTTTCTTTTCTTTGCGTTTTTTTCCAAACATCGTTCGTTCCTCCAAAACATTGTATATTTATTAATTTCTTTCTTCATCAAAATAGGTTGCCATAACGTCGGCTATATGCAATAACACTGCAAGGGGATATTGCTCGTATGCGCGTGCTATAGCGAAACTTCCACCCTTAACTCTTTCGTCAAAGCCACCCATATGCCAGTTGATACACATTGCCTCTTCCCTCGTTAAGCGAATGAAACCGTTTACGATGTAAACGGACTTTTCTCCGTGTCCGTATGGGAGTTTTTCATCTATCGTGTAGTATGGCACTTTTATCCAACTACCATCAGGTTGCTTTTGGTTTCTATAATCAACGACGTACATGTCTGCCTTACAAACGTCGTGAAGTAGTGCAACGATAGCAATAGTTTCTTCGCTTATTCGCTTAGACCATTCCGATTTTTCATTTTTAACAAGATCCTTCAAACGATAGTATACGTTTAAACTATGCTCGCAAAGCCCCATCTCTCTTGCAAGATGAAATTTAGTAGATGCAGGTGCTGTGAAAAAGTCGGTGCTTTCAAGATAAGCAAGCAACTTTGATGCCCCTTCACGCTTTACGTTTGCATTGAAAATTTCTATATATTGATCTTTAAAACTCATATTATCCTCACAATTTATAACTTTCGTATGCGTAATCCGTCGTATTAATATTTATTACTTCACTAATGCCCGTAGGTATTGGATAAGCACCGTTTCCCACTTCAACCACTATTAGATTGCCTTCATCAAGTACGTTTAAAGTAATGCTTTCTCCTTCTAAGTAAATTTCCACGTCTCCATCTAAAATAACCGCACCGTTTTCGCCTATTTCCAACGTTGCTAAACCAAACTCCAACGTAACCCCTGCTTTATTTGGAATAGTAAAACTATGAAGTATACCGTTTTCTCTTACTAACTTAGTAGGCATAACGGCGTTTTCTTCCACTCCGTTGTCCACCCTTAGTTTCGCACCGTTTAATACTTCTCTAAACAATCTAAACGCAATGCCATTTTCATCAAAATATACTTCTACCGGCACGACTGCACAACCACAACCAAGGAATAACACCGGAGTTGCTTCCCTAACCATTACGGAACGAATTACTTCTGCGTACGTCTCGTAAACAATCTTTCCTAAGTCAACCACTCTGTTTGCAATATCAAAATTACATTCTGCTACCTTTGCGCCAAGCATTGAGTAAGCAACGAGCGTTTTGTCGTATGCAACGAAGGGACTCGGTGCGCCTAAGTAGTCCACCATTTCCTTTGAATTAACGTCGTTTACCAAAAGACTTTGAGACCATTCCTTGCCGTCAATGGAACTATATAACGGCAATACTCCACCTTTAATTTCCGAACCGAGTAGATAACGCATTCCCTCTGAGAAAAATCCCTTAACGTCAACGAGTTTGGTGTTTTTTATCAATGCATTAGGTAACTCTTGGAAATTTTCTCCGTCCTTTGAAACGGTAAGATAAAGGTCGGTTAACCCAAAAATATTGTAGGTGAGATAGTATAAATAAATCTTGCCATTCAAGGCGTGCGCAGTAACGGAGTTTATTCTCTTTGAGGTGGCAACTGCCGTTTCCCTTTCTTCCCATACGTATCCGTCAACGGAAGCAAGGTGCATTACGCAAGCCTTCATAAACCCGTTTACAGCATAAAAAAGGTGAAATTCACCCTCAAGATAAACTACGGAAAAGCCTTTCTTGCCATCGAACAATGGAAGATCGTTGAACTTTACTTCATTTATGCTTAGGTTTTCCACTTTAACGCCTCCTTTTTTTCTTATTTTATACTATTTTTAACTATTAGTCAATACTATATTGCGCGCGTGTAAATTTTGTGGTATAATTGCTCTATGCAAAGAGAAGATTATCCCGTTCCAAATTTTATAAGACCACGTTTTAAGTCCCTTTCCGGTAAGTGGAAAGTGAACCTTTTCGGTGCCGATAACGTTGAAAATACCGAAGTAAATATACCTGCAGAACTCGGTTCTCCAGCAAGTGGCATAACACTTAAAAACGACGTTCATACCGCCGTTTACGAGAAAAGTTTTGAGATAAATGCAAGTGAAATTAACGGTAGCGTACTGCTCAACTTTACCGCACTTTCTTACTACTCTGAAATCTACCTAAACGATATTCTCGTTACGGAAAACGCTGGATACAACCATTCAATGACTTTTGACCTTTCCCTTCTTGTTAAAAACGGGGAAAATCTTTTAAAGGTAATCACTCGTAGAGATAGAGAAGTACCACTTGGCATTCTTGGCGAAGTATGGTTGGAATTTAGTGCAAAAAGTTATTTTGGAGCCATTCGTTCATACGGCTCGTTAATGAATAGAACCATCTACGTACAAGGCGCTTTGCAAGGAGAAACGGAAGGCTACAAAGTAAAAATTGAAATAGTGTTCAACAAAAAACCCGTTGCAACCTACGAGTATAACGCTAAACCCATTTTAAACCTTGGCGCAAACTTGAAAACACAATTTATAAACCTTTGGCAAGCCCTTGAGCCACGCTTTTACGAACTAAGGCTCACCCTTTATAACCCACAAGGTGGACAATGCGACCAAGTTTATACCTACTGCGCTTTTAGAGATATATCACTCGTTGAAAACAAACTCTACGTCAACGGACAGCCCACCTTCGTTAGAGCAGTTGAGGTTGACGGAAGATACCCACATAGTGGTACTATGAGCGCAACATCAAAGGAAATTGCACAAGACTACGCAACCATAATGATGCTTGGTTTTAATGCAATTGAGTTTACGCGCTACCCCACACCAAGAGAACTTTACGTTGCAGATAAACTTGGACTAATGGTAAGAGCGCACCTTAACGGCAATGACGTGGACGAGAAAATTCCACAAAGTTTTGACAATTTTGCCACGGAAACCCAAATGCAACTAAACCGTGATTTCGGACACCCAAGTGTTATTTTTGAGATACCATTTGAGGACTATAACGGCTCACAAGTACTTCAAAATTCAACCTACGCTTTAATTAAGCAAACAGATCCTATGAAGGTTGTAAGCGTTCGTGGTGGCGACCTTTATGCAACCGACGTTTATGAGTTCAAAGAAGAAAGTGGCAGTAGAGAAGAAATTGAAGAATGGCTTATTTACCGATTTAACGGAGTTAAACTTTCAGAAAAGGAAGACGCTAAAAGAAGAAAGGTTAAAACGGAACTTTTGACGGAAGAAAAACTTCGTACTATGCCCTTCTACGTTGGTAGCATTAAGGCAGGAAAACTTCGTGCAAACGACCTTTATTCAGAAGTGCAATATATAAGTTCATTTGCAACTCAACTTGAACTTATTGCTGCAAGTGGTGCTATCGGTTTTACCCTAAGCCGTCTTTACGACGTAGGCGAAGAAAAGAATGGACTACTTACAAACGAGCGTAACTTTAAAATTTCAAGAGAAGGTATTGCTAAGATTAGAGCAATAAATAATAAAAAGGCTTTTAGCGAACAATAAGGAATTAAAGCATGAGAGATCCTATTAAAGTTTTTAGCAAGGAAACAGGCAACGCAAACAACTATCGTATACCATCTTTGGTTATGACTAAAGATGGCAGTTTAGTAGCAACGGCAGACGAGCGTTTCTTTACGGGTGGAGATAATCCTAACCGCATTGATAAAGTTGTTAGAGTTTCTCACGACGGTGGTATTACTTGGGGCAAACAAGTAACCGCAGTTGCAACTCTTGGCAAAGACAAGATGCACTCTTCTGCAGCAATTGACCCTGCGACACTTTACGATGATGCAACCGACACTATATTTATGCTTTATTCCTTTACCCCTGCAGGCATAGGTATACTTAACTGCAATAAAGGTAGTGGTCTAAAAGACGACAAACAAATAGTTACAAAAGGTATTTCTAAATATATAGTTGAAAACGGTGAATTGACTCATCGTGGTAAAGCCATAGGCATACAAGTTGACGAAGAAGGTAATCTCTCCGTTGGTGGGAACATATTTACCGACTCATCCCCCTATAAGGCATACGGCACGAGTTACCTTATGCTTACTAAATCAACAGATGGTGGCAACACTTGGTCAAAGCCCGTTTGCCTTGACAAAATGGTCAAAGGAAAAAGAATGCACTTTATAGGCTCAGGACCTGCTAACGGCATAAAGATTAGAAACGGCAAGTATGCAGGTAGGCTTATTTTCCCAGTATACTACGGTCTTGGCAAACTTCCTATGAGTCTTACTTGTGCTGTCATTTGGAGTGATGACGGTGGTGAAACGTGGGAAATTGGGGCTACTCCCGAAATAGATTGTAGATTCCCAAAGAAAAATCCTTGGATTATCCCCGACCCACTTATGACTACCGAAAGTCAAGTTATTGAGTTACCAAACGGCGATATTGCAGTATATATGCGTAACCATAATAAAAAGAGAAGAATACTTCGTGCAGTATCTCGCGACGGTGGTGCAACTTGGGATAAACCTAAGTTTATTGAAGACCTTCCACATTGCATCTGTCAAATTACGGCTATCGCATTTGAGTATGAAGGAAAGTATACCGTTGCTTGCATCAATGCAAGTGATACTAAAAAACGCGTTAACGGCAAAATTAAAATTTCCCTTGACGAAGGAATAACTTTCCCCTATTCTTACACCATTACTGAAGGTGAATTCGTATATAGCAGTGCCGTATATATGGGCAACGGAGAAATTGCTGTACTTTATGAAGACAACACTCAACACGAAGACGTTAAATTTACCGTGCTAAACCTTAAAGATATTATAAAGTAATATGAAAAACAACTCCAAAGTACTAAGAATTTCTGCTTGTGTTACAACTATACTATTTTCTTTTTTCTTGGTGTGGGCTTTATATCTCAAATTCGGTCAATATTCGGTGATATACTCTCAACATATCAATTTGCACCAATTTACCGGATACGAGCGCCTTATGATAGACATTAATCCTTTTGCCATAAGTCCACTTCACGGAGACCCTAATCAAGCAAGACTTGAAATCATATTAAATGGATTAGTTACCATACCTCTTGGCATTGCTTTAAACACTTGCTTTAAAAAACCAAGTTTATGGAAAACCTTACTCATAGGTTTTCTTTTCTCACTTGCAATTGAGATAACGCAATTCTGCACCCTTATCGGTGGCTTTACTCCAAGCGACCTTATTATGAATACCATAGGTTGTTTCTTAGGTTGGGGCATTTACCATATAATAATAAAGCACCTGCCTAACAAGATTAATCTTACC
>JAZQVF010000191.1:0-2516 GCA_045631675.1 Candidatus Stercoripulliclostridium sp. | reverse complement strand
CTACCACGCGTTTCGGTTGACTTCATTGCAAATTCTGACAAATAATTATTTTCAAAACGCAAGAATTCCTCTTTCATAAGCACCCTGTTGAAAAGATTTAGTTTCAAAGAAACTATTTATTTTATTATAACATAAAAGCCTGCTTTTTGTAAATGCAAAAAACCAAACAAAAAAGGGACACACGCTCCCTTTCTTATTGAAGATTTTTACTATTACTTTTTGAAAAAACTGAATATACTTTTCTTTTCTTCTACCACTTCTTCCGTAGTGGTTTCTACGATGCGATGTCCGAGAGAAACGATTATCTTCTTGATTTCAACGACGTCTACGTTTTCTTTTGCTACAACTACCGTTTTGCACTCTTCGTGTGACGACTTAACGCTTTTAACTTTTAAAGCATTTGAGATTGCATCGTCTATTTTTTGAGAACATTTTTCACAATGCATCGTATCTATTTTAAACGTGTGTTTTAACATATTCTACCTCTTTGAATTTTTTAAAAGGTATCCAGTTTAGGATACCTTTTAGTTGGTTTTGTTTAACGGTAGGTGCCGTATTCTTGCTTTTCAATACCTTCAAGATTATCATAGAAGGGAAGTTCTTCAATGGGCTTGTTTACGTATTGATTGTCACCAATCCATCTGTTTACGAAACCTTGCATAATGGTGTCGTGCTCATAGCAGTATGCTTCTTCACTGAAGTTGTTTGAAGTTAGGGTACAACTAATGTCCATATTGGAAATTGCAGTTACGTCTGCACGCATAACCCAAGTTTCATTGGTAGCCCAAGTACGCATATAACCATTTTCAAATACTCCCATCTTAATTTTTAGTTGACTATAATAAAGTTGATAGCCACCTAATTTTTCTAAGAATTCAAGAGGAGCGTTTGCAATGTAAAGTTGTTCTGCATAGTAGGTTGCACTTTTTTCAGTGCCACGGTCGGTTTCAGTGTCAACTTCAAATTCTACTTCGTAATACTTAACTTCTTCACCCTTAAGGTCGTTAGTTACGTTTTCAGTAATCTTAACTGAACTTGGGATGATGGTATCTAAGTTGATTACGTGAATGGATATATCGTGTGCGTTTAGGCCGTAATCATCATAATAATCATCACCATAAGGACGATTATACTTTGCTTCTTCTGCTATTTGTTCTGCAGTCTTTGTGCTAAATGACTTTTGCTTATCTTCAAATTTAGCAGTAACACCATCTGTAGTAATAATACTACTCTTGCTGTCGCCATTCCAAGTAATGGTTTCTTCAGGCGTTACGATTGATCTTCTTGCAAATGGGAGAAGCATATTAATAAACATTTCACCAATATCTACTAAACTTTCATCACTCGCAGTGATACCACCCTTTGGAATTTGAGTATATTCTTCTTGGGCTACGTACTTGCCAACTTTTCCATTGTATAAATCTGCAATGTTTGAAGGAGTTTCAGTAGGATCAATGATGGTGTAATAGGTAGAAGTCATATTCATACTACCACCAACTTGTGCTGTAGAATCATTAACTTTTAGGTCACCAGTTGCTGAGCCACCACCAGTAGTATACTTTGCGTATTCAGGTGCCGTTGCATTGGTTAGACATGCTACACGGTAAATAATATATGCAGCAAGAACCTTTTCTTCATCGGTTGCATCATCAGCCATACCTCTTTGAATTTCATCTTCAAATTGAGCAAAATGTTCTGAATAATCTTTATATAGATCATAATTTTCAATATCGTTAAAATAACCAAAGTTTTCAGGGAATGCACCAAATTGAGATTCCGTTGCCTTACTGAAAATTACATCCCAGAATAGATACAATGCGCCACCACCGATAAGAGCAATGATTAGTACGATAACGATAAGGGCGATTTCCCACTTTTTGATCTTTCTCTTGAGTGCTTCGCCTTGCTTCAAAACTTGAGTAGACATAGGTATCCTCCTCTACCTTTTAATATATTATTAATAATATAACATACTTTAATGTATATTTCAATACCTAATTTTTTCTTATTTTGCATAAAATGGAACTTTATTTAAAAAAAATTCCCCCGGCTTTGCCGAGGGAATGAATTAATAACGGTTTGATCTATTATTTGTTGTCCTTGATTGCTGCTTGTGCTGCTGCAAGACGTGCGATTGGTACTCTGTAGGGAGAGCATGATACGTAGTCAAGACCGATGCTATGGCAGAATTCAACTGAAGTAGGATCGCCACCGTGTTCACCACAGATACCGCAGTGGAGGTGTGAGTTATTCTTCTTACCAAGATCAACTGCAATATTCATAAGTTGGCCAACGCCGTTCTTATCAAGTTTTGCAAAGGGATCGTTTTCGTAAATCTTTGACATATAGTAAGAGTCAAGGAACTTACCTGCGTCGTCACGGCTGAAACCGAAAGTCATTTGGGTAAGGTCATTGGTACCAAAGCAGAAGAAGTCAGCACTCTTTGCGATTTCATCAGCAGTAATACATGCACGTGGAATTTCAATCATGGTACCTACTTGGTACTTGAGGTCTGC
>JAZQVF010000190.1:0-6182 GCA_045631675.1 Candidatus Stercoripulliclostridium sp. | reverse complement strand
CCATCCGCAGTTGAATATATGTTTCTCGGTATGGTGGGCGCAAACTTTTTGTTTGAACTTGCAATAAACGTCGTTCTTAGCCCCGTCGTGGTAAGGTTATTGAACATAAAGAAAAAATCTAAATAACAACTAAAAGTATCTCAAATTATCGTTGAACTGAACGACCTAAACCCACTTATATTAGGTAAAAATGATTAAAAAGAAGCCCCGAAAACTCGGGGCTTTAATTTAATAATTAGCGCTTAAGCGTATACTACGAATTGTGCTAAGGCAAGTACGCCAAGCGTTAGCGCAAACAAGGTTAGATGTATCTTCAAACTCCATCTTAACCATTTAGGATAATCAACGGTCGTTAGTCCTAATATGAGAAGAAGTCCCGCGTTCGTTGGAAGTAATACGTTTGCAAATCCGTCCGCAAAACAGAATGCTAAAACGGCTACTTGCGGGTGTATTCCAACCATTGCACAAACGTCGTATACCATAGGCATAAGAAGGAATACTTTTGCAGAGCCGGATTGTATAAATAACTCAAAAACGAATATTAATACGTATATAAGAACGGTAGTTCCAAATCCACCTTTATCGCCAATTAGGTTAACTATATGGTATAAAATAGTGTCCATAATGTCGCCTTCTTCAACGATATATCTAATGCCACCTGCAATTAAAATTAGTGCTACTGCAGGAAGTAAAGTAAGCATTCCTTTGCCTAAATTTTTAAATAGCCTTTTGCCCTTTTCTCCACACATCAAGCAAGCACCTATACCTGCAATTACGTATATTGCAAGAATAACGTACATAAGATAGTCGGCAAGCACGGGAAGAACAATGGAAAGTAAGGCAAACGCTACGATAGTTATCATCCAACATCCAAACCAAAGAAGTGCTTTGTTTTTACCTTTATCTTCCTTAAAATCTTCTACCCTGAAGTTGAAATTCTTTTTGCGCTCGTTGTCAAGAGCATATACCATACTCTTTTTAGGGTTCTTTTCAATCTTTTTAGCATACACTAAAATAAAGCCCATTAGCGTAAGATACGCAAGCGCAAAAGTAAGCACTCTCAACCCTATTCCAGAGTACATCGGAATACCACCTATAGTTTGTGCTATACCTACAGTAAAGGGATTTACAACTGCAGCAGAAAAACCAAAGCAAGGTGCCATAACGCTAACACCTAAACCAACGAGTGCGTCCCAACCAAGTGCATAAGAAAGCATAACTATTACGGGAACCAACGGTATAAGTTCTTCAAACATTCCTGCAGAACTGCCAAGAAACATCAGTGCAAAGGTCATTATTGACAATAGCAAATACTTTCTATGCCCTAATTTGTTGTTCAAATACTCTACCATATAAACGAGTATGCCACTGTCGTCAAGGGCGGTAAATATTGCACCAATAATTAGTAAAAGTAGAAGAATTGCCCAAACGGTCATTGAGCCTTCGGTGGAGGGCAAAAGAATCATAAAGGGAGCAAGTAAAAATTGCCACCACTTGATACCATCAAGGGTGTTGTCAACTTGATAAGTCCCTGCAATTATGGAACCCTCAGCGTCTCTAAGAAAATAACCTTTGTCAAGTACAAAGGTTAAGACGTATGCAGTAATAAATAAGGTTAATACGACAATTATACCTACTATAACTGCTTTAGGGCTTATTGAGATTGATTTAGCACGGTTGACAAGTTCATCAGCACCCGCGCTTTCTATCACTGTATCTTTTGTGTCTTCCATAGTCTATTCCATTCCTACTTGCCTTTCTGCATCTAACACGAAATCGGTTACAACCTTAGTAAACGTTTCAGGATATTTTACCATTGAACGCGCGTGCATAGTGTCTTCAAAAATATAAAACTTTGCATCAGGCTTATACGCTCTTAACTTTTCAGAATTATAGTAATTTACCGTCTTATCTGCCTTAGAGTGTATGATAAGGGTAGGCTTCTTAATTCTTTGAAGTGCCTTACCTGCGTTAAAGTCGTTAAAATCAATTTTAAAAATCAGACGGGATACTGAATTAAAAGTAGGCTCTAAAAATTTTCTTAACCAAGATTGCTTGATATATTTTGAAAGTAGTCCTTCAAAGTCTGCATAACCACAGTATTCAATCAAATACTCTATGCGCTTATCCATATCGGTTACCATCATAGAGGTCGCAGCGCCCATACTTTCACCAAAAATGGCAAATCTCTTTTCAGGATACTCCTTATTCAAGATATCTATCCAATCAATTAGGTCGTACTTTTCCGTTGCACCAAAAGTTATTATATCTCCACCACTGAATCCACTTCGTTTATGGTCGGGCATAAATACGTTATAACCAAGAGATAGAAACATTTCAAGATACTTCATTTGAGAAAGTGAGCAAGAATTGTGTCCATGCACGCAAATCATAATTTTATTTGATTGAGTTGGGCATTCATAATACCTTGCAAAAAGTTCATAGCCGTATCTTGATTCTCGCTTATATGCTTTAAATGGAATATCTAACCAACGCTTTTGGAAACCCTTTTCCTTGATTTCATAATCAAGTATAAAATCATAGTCGCGCTTTGAAGGCTTGTAGAGTTTCTTTAAAATAAAGTATGCTCCCACACGGAGAGCAACTGCAACAAAAAGTATAATTCCTACTATTAAATAAATCCACCAAGGCATAATTATCTCGCTTCGTTTGCAAGTCTTTGTAGTTCATCTACGTTATGAATTACTATTTCATCCTTTCTGAAACTTATAATTCCATCTTCACGCATTGCAATCATTTCTCTACTCATTGAAGGGCGGGAAACGTTAAGATATTCCGCCATTTCATTACGATTGAAACCAAGATGAATGGTCTCCGTACCTTGTGCAAGATACTTATCGTAAAAGAGTTTAGAAATCTTACCACGCATTGACTTGATTTTGAGATATTTAGCATCAGTACCCATAGTATCAATGCGTTCAGCAAGGCAACTTAAGGTGTTTTCAAGAAGTTTTTGGTGATAAGGGCAGTTGTTTGAACATTGTTTTACGATGGTTGCAACGCTGATATAAAGGACGGTTGCTTCTTCTGCAATAACTACGGAACTGTTGAAAGTTCTATCTCCGGTATATGCTTCTACTTCACCAAACATATCCCCTGCGAAAAGTTCGCCACAATTTTCAAGTTCACCATTAGGTTTCTTTACGAATTTTACTGCAGCACCATTTAAAAGAATACCGATTTCTTCAACGGGATTGCCAATTTCAGCAACTACTCTACCTCTACTATATTTATTGATATGTGCGTGTAAGCAATCAAAAATTTGATTAATTTCTTTATCTTCAAAATTATAGAAGAGTTTATTCTTTTTGAGCAGTTTGAAAATGTTCATTTTATCCCTCCGGATCACCCTTTTTACGTCTGTATCTTAGGCTACAAACGTAAAAATATTATACAATGAATATAAACTATTTGCAAGACTTTTTTTAACTTTTATGTTAGTATATTTATATAATAAATAAAATAGGATGGGTGCGTTATGGAAAAGCAACAAAACTTGACTAAATTCAACGATTCTTTGAACGCTTTTTTCCTTTCAAGATTAGTTATCGTTGATAAAACCATATCCGATTTTTTAAAAATGCTCGTAAACGAGCCTTCTTTTATGGAACTCGTTAAAGAGTCTGCAAGGACGACGAGTTTTAAACAGGAATATCAAAATTCAATAGTGAATGATGAAAACGGACTTTCCTTTAAACTTCCTATGAACAAAAGACATATAGTTGCACTTGTCGTAGGCCTACTCTTTGAGTTTGATAAAATGGATATTTCCGTTATTGACTTCGTTAGAAAGTTTTACCCACGTGAGCAAAGCCACGATTCCTACCTTGCTTTCTGTGATGGCGTTATCCGTCCTTTCGGCGAGGCCTTTAGAAGTTTATATTTGGGCGAAGTTGATGACAATTTACCTTCTTCAGAGTCTATAGTCGTAGAAAACAAACCTTTTAACGAAAAAGCAAAAGAAGAAATTGATTATTGGCTAAACCTAATTATGGGTGGTATGATTGGCGATTACACCTATTCTAAGGATGAACAAAAAGAACTTAGGACTTTAATTCAAGGAATGAGTTACGTTTGTTCGCTTGCAGACCCACTACTAATTAAACTTACTTGGATTGGCTTAAAGAATACTTTAGGTAACCATAAGAGCATATATAGAGAACTAAAAGAAGTTGAAAGTATACTAATCACTTACGGAGTAATTGACTGATGGGAGAACTGTTTTTAACAAGTTTTGAGTCCGTTGCACTGCTACTCGTTATGGCAGTGCCCGGCTTTATAGTTGCAAAACTAAATATGGTAAACAAGGGGGAAGCCGTTAAATTCCTTTCCGTTACGATGTTATACATATTACAACCTTTCGTAACCGTGAATTCCTTCCTTAACACCGACTTTTCAATGGATATCTTATGGAATATGCTTGCTATATTCCTATTTACAACCATTACTGAAATAGGTATTCTTTATTTTGGAAAACTCGTTTTACATCCTATTAAGAAATTAGACTTGGATAGTAAAGGCATTATTGCATACGGTGGTGCATTCGGCAACCTAAGTTATATGTGCATACCTTTCTTGCAACTTCTTGCACCTGGTAGACACGAACTTATTCTCTACGCAAGTTGCTCTTGCGTTATCTTCAATCTTCTCGGTTGGACGCTCGGCAATTATATTATTACGGGAGATAAGAAGTATATTAGTTTGAAAAAGGCAGTGCTTAATCCCCCTACTTTATCCTTCATAATTGCACTTCCCTTATTTATTTTTAACGTCAACTTCAAACGCTTTGATCTTGACGGTGTTGCTAACGTTTTTAGTTTGTTTGCAAACGCGGTTGGCCCCCTTTCAATGACTTTACTTGGCATTAAACTTGCAGAAATGAAAATGAAAGAATTATTCCTTGACTATAGAGTATATCTTTCAAGCGCACTTAAACTTATCGTTTACCCTGCATTCGGATTTTGCATTATGCTCTTGATGTCAACCTTTATGGATATTGAGCCCATAAGATTAAACCTCGTTGCACTTTCTGCAATGCCTATTGCTAACAACACTATGATGTTTGTTTCTATGGCAAACAAGGATACGTCGCTTGCGGCAAAGGAAGTTATGATTTCCACAATTTTAAGTTGCGTAACCATTCCTTTATTTATAATGTTAATGGTTTAATTTACATTACAAATTAGACAACAAAAAAGCCAACCTTAAGGTTGGCTTTAATTTTAAAATACGAGATATTAGTCCTTAATCGCTTTCTTTTGTTTGTTAGTTATATCTTCAAGTTTGTTGTCGCAACTAAGTTGAGTAATTAGCGTATGCATTGCACTATCTAACGCCCCACCTTCACTAAAGTCTGCTTCAAAAATCCAGTCTACCCTTTCGTGTTGTAAAAGTTGTTGCACTCCACCCTTTTCTCCGTTGTGGTATAATGCTATAGAGTGTCCACCTGATTGCTTAACGAGTTTCATACAAGGCACGTCGGTAAGTCCGTCGCCTATATAGATCATATTACGGAAGAAAACGCGTCTTTCATCATCGGGTTGAGATTTATTAAGGTCAACGTTGTTGTTAATGTCTAAAACACCCTTATTTATACGATATACGAATTGAGTTTTATTAGTGTAGTTAACTGCCATCTTAGGCCAAATTGCATTGCCGTCCTTGTTGTACATAAACTCACTTGCAAATATCTTCTTGAAGTACTTTGCAATAACGGTGCCGTCAATTATTTCTTTTAGCCCTGAAGAAAGAATATAATGCTCAATCTTTAGTCCTGCTTGTCTACCGTATTCGTTGATACGTTCAAACCATTCGGTTACTCCCTTATGATATTCAATAAACTTACCACACTCGGTTAGCACTTCCTTAGTTAAAGGATTGCCCGCCTTGTTGGCTTGGTCTATCATACAATACATATATGCAAGCACGCTATCCATTTTTTCCTTTGCAGAAACCTTCCCTGCCTCAGCCCAGAAATCATCTGCTTCCATACCAAGGCTTGGAATGAAAGTATACTCTTGCATATCACGAGTACAAAGGGTCTTATCAAAATCATAAAGTAGTGCAACAATATGTTGTTTGGGCATAGAAATCACCTCGTTTGGGGGTTTGTATATATATTTTACCTAAAATAGGTAAATATGTCAAGATGGGAAAATTAA
>JAZQVF010000189.1:0-4980 GCA_045631675.1 Candidatus Stercoripulliclostridium sp. | reverse complement strand
TTTTCAAGTTCCATTTTAGCTCTACCACCACCAAAGAGTTCTTTGAATACTTCGTTAAAGTTTTCATTTATAACGTTAAAACTTGCAGTAAACTTCTCAACCATTTCAGCCGTAAGCTCATTGATGATTTGAACAAGGTCTTGCTCTGCTTTTTGAACGTCGTTAAATTGATTATTTAGATCATTATATCTATCGCTTTCTTCTCTAAACTTTTCTTCTGCAAGTTCGTTAATAGGTCCAAATCTTTCAATTTTTCTTCTCAAACTATTGATTTCGCTATTAGCCTTATCTGCTACAAATTCAATTTCAATACTGGTCTTGTCAACCGTATCAAAATATTCTTTTGCAAGGTCTAAGTTGTATCCGTAGTTTTCATCCATTCTTTGGCTAAGCAAAGAAATTTGCGTGTCAACCATTTCTAAATTAGCTTCTTCACGAATAACTTTTTCTTTAGTTTTATTAACTAAATCATTCTGTTCGATTCGTTGTTGGTCTAATTCCTTAACAAGAACGTTCATCTTGTCTTTCTCAATTTCAAGCGAGGCAAGTTCTTCATTTAAAGCTGCTATTTCTGCTTGCTCTTTAGAATTAGAAAGTAATATTTCAAGATCCCTCTTAAGCTTGTCAAGGTGCCCATTGTTAAACTTTTCACGAACATCAAGGTTTAGTAAATCTTCTTCAATTAACTTACATTCTGCCTTCAAACCAGCAATTTCTCTATCCAAGGAATCGATTTCGTTTTTAAGCGCAGTTACGTTCATCATCGCATTCGTAACTTGCTTATTCAAGGCCTCACGAAGTTGCTTATCTTCGTAACATTTATCCTTTAGTTCGTTAATATATTCATCTGAAGTAGTTTTATTATCAATGCTTTCTTTGTTGATATTTGCTTGTTTAAGAAGGTTTTCAATCTCTTGAATTCTAACCAAACTATCTTCATTGCCAGCAAATAGTTTCTTCATTTCTGTTTGATAGAAATCCAACTCACGGTTAGTTTTGTCAATCTCACTATCAATTTTAGTGATTTCAATATCAAGTTTAGCAATTCTTGCATTTATAACGTTAACTGCATTAGATAATTCCTTAAGTTCTTCTTCTCTATCTTTTATATCAGCAACGACAAGATCTAAGTCATTTTTTGCTTGACGAAGTTTCTTAATGATTTCTTCTTTTTCACTTTCTTGAGAAAGAATACGAGCAGTACCCTTTACAACAGCGCCACCCGTTAATGCACCGCTTTGTGCATAAATATCACCTTCTAAGGTTATCGTCCTAAATGAATAGCCGTATTTCTTAGAAATTCTAAGAGCAGATTCTTGATCTTCTACGATAACTGTTTTTCCTAAAAGATTGGAAATTATATTATTATATTTAGCATCGTAACGAATTAATTCACTTGCAACGCCAACAACACCATCTTCATCTAATACACGCTCTTGATCCTTACTCAAGTCGTTAAATTTCATGGTTGTCATAGGTAAGAAAGTTGCCCTTCCTAATTGATTTGCTCTCAATATCTTCATCAACTCAGATGCATCGTACTCATTCTTAGTTACTATGTTTTGAATTGATTTTCCAAGAGCAATCTCAATTGCAACTTGTAAATATTTAGGAACGTTTATAATTTCAGCAACGGTTGCAACGATTTTTTCTTTAACGTCAGGATTTTTCTTGGCATGATTCATTAAGTTTTGAATACTACCATCATAACTGTTGTAATCATTAATATATTGTTGAAGTAAATCTTTTTTGAACTCAAAATTTTCTATACGAGTTAAAAGAGAGTTCTTTTTTTGAATCATTTCATTTAGTTCATTTTCAGCATTAGTCTTGTTTGCCATTGCAAGAAGAAGTTCATTTCTTTTTTCTTCTTTTTCCTTTTCAAGACTTTCTTTTTCTAAAATAAAATTGTCCTTTATTTTAGAAACTTTGTTGCACAAATCTTTCTTGTCGTCATACTCGTCCTTATCACTTGCTAAGTCATCAAGCAATATCTTACGCTCAAGCTCTAAGGTTGCAACGTCTTTATCAATTTCGCTACTTCTTGACAAAGTGTCGCGAAGCATTTCGTTGCTTGCGTCAATAGTCTTTTCTTGTTGTTCAACAGAATAGGAAATCTTGTTATATTCTTGAGTTATTTGTTCACATTCTTTCTCTTTTAACTCAAGCTCATTACTCTTTTCTACCCTTAAGTTATACTTTTCTTCAATGAGTTTTGCTTTTTCTTCAAGTTTTACTTTATCAACTTTTCTTTGCTCAGCGATGTCGATATTTTGTTGAGTCGTATACTCAATATCTTTACCTAATGCTTTTCCATCACCAAGAGCCTTTTCAGCAGCAACCATTAAAGCGGTTTTTTTATCACGAAGCATATTTGAATATTTAGTACCATTCTCTATGCCCATCATAGTTACACTATAGTCGTGATTTAATCTATCAAGTTCGCCTAATTGATCTGATAATTCATCGTTAACTTTCTTTAATTTAGCACGAATCTTGTCACGTGTTTCTGAACTATTTTCGCATTGATATAAAAAGTTAGCAACTTCTAAATATTTGAGTTTCTCACGCAAAGACTTAACCTTGCAAGCATCGCTTGCTTCTTTTTCAAGGGGTCCAAGAGATGCTCCAACCTCTTGAAGTATGTCGTTAATACGGGACATATCTAAACGAGCACGTTCAAGTTTTCTTTCCGTTTCAACTTTACGCGCCTTTTGACGACTAATACCTGCTGCCTCTTCAAATATTTTACGTCTTCCTTCAGGACTATTAGAAAGAATTTCATCAATTTTACCTTGTCCGATTATGCTATAGCCCTCTCTACCAATACCCGTATCACGGAAAAGGTCAATAATATCTTTATGCCTACATCTTTGCCTGTTAATGAAGTATTCGCCTTCCCCGCCACGAACGAGTTTACGGGTAATTACAACCTCGTCAAAATCAACGTTATATCTTCTGTCTTCGTTATCAAGATATAAACTAACTTCACAATAGGAAAGTGATAAACGGTTTGTTGTACCGTTAAATATCAAGTCAGGCATCTTTGTAACACGCAAAGTTTTGGGTGCTTGTTCACCAAGTACCCATCTAACAGCATCAATTACGTTAGATTTACCACATCCATTAGGTCCTACTATACCAGTAACGTTGGACTCAAATGGTATTTCCGTTTTGTCGGCAAAAGACTTAAAACCGTGTAATTCTATTTTCTTTAGATTCAAAATTATACTCCTTGCGTATACGCGCGCATAATATCTTAGTTTATAGTATAAAATAAGTATAAAAAAAATGCAACCACCTTTCTAAATTTGGGTTGCATTAATTGTAAAACGGACCTAAATACGAAGCATATCAATGGTCTTTCGCGCTGCTTCTTGTTCAGCTTTCTTCTTTGACAAAGCCTCACCCCTACCGTATTTTATTCCATTAACGTATACGATTGCCTCAAATCCTGAGTTTACGTTATCAGCAAGCGCAATAACTTCAAACTTTATCTCTAGTTCATTTTTACGTTTTGCGGCATATTCAAGAAGACGTGATTTATAGTCTTTATTTTTATTATCTAAATAGTCAACATTCAGGTTCTTAGCAAGGTGTTTAAAAATGTATTTTTCACATTCTTTGTAATCTTGTGAGTCAATAAAAATTGCGCCTATAATAGATTCAAACAAGTCTTCTTTAATATTGTCACTAACCTTAACTTCGTTTTCTATAGAACCTTGGGCCGTACGCACAAAACCTATTAAATCCATTTCATCCATTGCACGAGAAAGAGCTTTTCCGGATACAATACTTGCTTTGGTTTTTGTTAAAAACCCTTCGTCTTCTTGTGGATATAACTTAAATAGGAAATTCGAAATAATAAAACCAAGTATACTATCCCCTAAGAATTCCAAACGTTCATAACTCAAATCCGCATTTTCATTAGCATAAGATGAATGTGTAAAGGCTTCTAAAAGAAGTCTTTTATCAGAAAACACATAACCTATTCGTTTTTCTACTTCTTCAAAATTAAATTTCTTCATTTTGCAATATATTTTCAGTTAATGACTTTGTTAATTCTTCAATTATTCCTCTATTATGTAGTGTAACTGCCTGGTTAATTGCAGCGGCAATAGATTTAGCTTTGGAACTACCGTGTGCTTTAATTACAATTTTTTGTAAGCCGACCAATACTGCTCCACCATAATCATTATAATCAAGTGTCTTTTTTACGACCTTGAAAACAGGCTTCATTAGGAGATAGCCAAGTTTAGCTCTAAGACCACCATTCATAATAGCATTTTTCAAAATAGTCATGAATGCAAGTGCAGTGCCTTCGCATCCTTTAAGTGCGATATTACCACTGAAACCATCAGCAACAATTACGTCATAATCCCCTGAAAGCATTTCTCTTGCTTCCATATTTCCAACAAAATTTATACCTTTTTCACTCTTTAAAAGTGGGAATGCTTCTGTGTTTAGGTTATTACCTTTCTTATCTTCAGTTCCATTAGATAGTAAACCAATTCTTGGGTTTTGGATACCCATATAGGACTTTGCCATCGCCTTGCCAAAGTGAGCAAATTGAACCAACATCTGTGGTTTGCACTCAGCATTTGCTCCACAATCCACAAGCGTTACAAAGCCCCCGTTAACAGTTGGAAGAAGAGGTGCAAGCGCAGCTCTGGTTACTCCTTTAATGCGTTTTACAAGTAGCATACCACCAGTTAAAACAGCACCTGATGAACCTGCAGATATCAATGCTACACAATCTGGATCAGCGCTAAGTGTTTTAAAAGCACAAACAAGCGAACTGTCTTTCTTCTTTCTTATAGCTTCCGTGGGTACGTCATCATTAGTAATAACGTCTCGCGCGTCTATTATTTGAATTCGATCACCAACGTATTTAAACTCGTTTAATAGAGCCTTTATCTCGTCCTCTTTTCCGACAAGAACAAGTTTAAATTCATCATTTTCATTTATTGCTTGAACTGC